>JARLJN010000179.1 GCA_031291255.1 Gammaproteobacteria bacterium | reverse complement strand
TCCGCAGGGGGCTGCACTATTTATTTTTAAACCTCAAACAAGTCAGCAGTCGTGCATAGTTGTTTGAGGTTTAAAAATAAATAGTGCAGCCCCCTGCTAAGCCTAAAAGTAATGATCAGCTTTTTCTATACGTTTCAAATGGATGTTATAGGAGAATAAGGTCTTCTTTTTTAAAACCCCCAACAACTATGCACAATTGCTGACTCGTTGGGGGTTTTAAAAAAAGAAGACCTTGTTCTCCAATCTCAACAACTCTCCTTTATTTCGCTATCAAACTCAAGGCGCTCCTGTTTTTCCACCTGGAGAGAAAGTCAATTGATAGCTAGTCAAGTGACCCGAAACATTACACTGAAACGAAGATGACTTATCATCAAACTGATACGAATAAGCTGTTGGGCAAGCTTCTTTCAACCATAAGATACGCGGATAGACATCTGTTTCCCATAGCGTATTGGTAGCTGTACATTGAGAAGATTGTGCCGTTTGAGCGCTAGCAGGTGTGGTAGATGCATTATTCCAATCGTGGCACCCGCACACATTATACGTAAAAGCATAACCTGTATTTAACGCATAATATGGATTTGTTGGACTATTAAAACAAATATTAGGCGTGCCAGGAGACGTATAGCATGACAATAAACTCGTTGGTGAACACCCATACAAATCTGCTAAGTTCGAACCAGGCATAGGATTCGAATTAGGAAAGCGCGTGGAATATCCATATGTAGTTAGATCCAATGCAGTGCCCATATTGTAATGTGAGTAAAGATTGCATGTTGGACCGCCAGTCGTACCCCAGCTTCCAGAAGTTGAAAAACCTATCCAATCTGCTAACACCCAATAGCCATGGAAGGTTCCACAATGCCGGTAAATAGGTGTACCCACAGGCACGCTAGAAGAATTAAGCGATTGCGACATACCACAAACATCTGTACCTGTGCATGAGCCAGGCGTACAACTATCATTGGCGCTTGCATAAGACACATTGAAATAATTTGCAGAATTATCTGTGTCTGTACCTGTGGTGCAATCGGTTCCTCCTTTAGACGGTGGTGTAAACAACCATGAGCATACGCCTAAGGCTGAACCTGATGGTTGTATGAGTGCGCCAGCCGAATTACCACATGTATTGCCAAAATTAGAGGTTGAAGTAATAGGAACATAAGAAGAAAGCGAACGTATCTCACCTGGAAGATTGAAACCATTCACCATGGAAACATCATAAACGCCGTCTGCAGTTCCACTTGCTGCAGTATAAAGATTTTCTTCAAAAATAGTAAACGGCGGATTTGGAGCATAAGAACATTTGCCTGTAGAACTTCCTAGCGCAGTGCAGTTAGCTGTTTGACAAATCCCATAGTTTGCTTGTGATGGGTCTGTTTCACATTCTGTTCTACCAAACATATTACCAGAATGATATTGCGATAACTGCAATATCTTAGTAGCAGGTGCAGCTCCTTGTATTTGTTGGTCTAATTGATAATCTTGCCAAGCTGAATTAGACGTCGGATCTCCAGGAACGCCGCCAGTATTAAATCCATACCAAACAGTCAGTGCATTTTGGTTATTCAATTGGAAATAATGCACGCTTGCATCATTACTTAGAGGAGATACGGTTTCACTCGTTGTTGTATCTGCTACAGTACCATTGTTATAACTCAGAGCAGCCGTGACAGAAAGATCTTGCGTCTCTGTATAGGTAGCAGTCGGTATGACAGAGGCAAACACAGCACAAGAAGCCGTTGGTGCAAGTGTGCTTGAGCAAGTAACAAGTGGTGATACGGGTTGCACACTACCTTGCGTTATTCGCGGTGGGGAAGCAGAGACACTATCAGACGTTACTTTAACTGCACTGATAGTTTCAGTTGTTGCAGGACAATTATTTGTGAAAACATATTCGACTACGTTATCAGCATTAATTAAGGTGTTCGTTGGTAACGGTAATATTGTATTTCCACTAATTTGATGACATGTTCCTACTAGGATAATCGCATCGCTTTGTGTTGTTAACGGCACACTACCACCGCTGAACGTATAGGTGACACTTAAGGCCACTGGTCCAACCGCCGCAGGAGTAAAGTTACCGCTGACGGTACAATTCGAATGTTCCGCAATACCTGTGGTACAAGTGTTCGTCGTCGCTGTAAATCCAACTACATTGACAGAGGTAGTCGTAATCGGTGTGTTGCCATTATTCGCAAACGTAAATACAACGGGATAAGAAATTCCAACATACACAAACCCAGGCAAAGGTGTGGATACATGACCACTGGATCGCGTAGGACTAGGTGTCTCATTCGATGTTGCTGTTGAAGAAAGCTGCGGTAATGGCACGCGGTTTCTGTGATAAGCCAACGTCACCACTGCATTACTCACGCCAGCTTTAATGGGTTGAAAAGTAAGATGCACTAAGCAAGTGCCTTTGGGTTGCAACGTAGTATTACAACCGTGTGACAGTGCAAATTTACCGCCGTTATAAGCACCACTGACTGTCAACGGTACTGCAAAAGGTAAATTGTTTGTCATCGTATAAGTTACGACGTAGCTACTACCCACAGTTGTCTGCGCAGGAAAACCAGATGGACTGATAGACCAGCCAACGGGATCCTTACCTAGATTTTTTTTCTTAGCGTGAGCAGCTTGGAGTGGAGATGAAAGTAAAAATAACGACAAAACAAATAAGACTACAATATTTTTTCTCATTTTTGTTTCCTAACAGTATGACGAAAAATCCTTTTATATAATCATGAAGAACATGAGCATATTCATTTTGGAATCTAACATATATAATAAAACTAGCAAGTTTTTATTAAATACATGTAGTTGCTATATTCAAAATACCTGGTTAATATCTTACAAATCTAATTTGAATCATTACGCTATTTAGCACATCAAGGATGATGAATGAATACATTTCACAAAAAATCTCTATTAGCGATTACGTTATCTTTAATTGCCACGTCATCAATGGCTGTCGTGAATAAAACAGATAATCATTATATTCAGATTGGTAGTTTTACACATAAGTCAAATGCTTATCGATTAAAAGAAACAACGCAGCTTAAAACACATCAACTTGTTACTGTTAAACATATAAAAAAACACTACGTTGTAAAAGTTGGTCCCATGCATACAACCGCTGAAGTCAATGCAACGCGTGAAGAATTAATATCATCATCAATAAACAAACCTGTCAGCGTCCAAACACCCACTCAAGAACTCACTCTGCATGAAAATAATATATCCTTACCTACAGGAAAATCGTTTATTGCAGGGTTTGTTGGTATACAAAGACCGAACACAGACAGTTATTTTACAGTTGATAATGGATCGGGCTACGATTATCCCTACAATCTTGATCACTACTCGAGAACAATACACACCAGTGCAAACGCCGCAGTCGAAGCCGGCTATCGATGGATGCGTAATCAGCAATTCATACCCGCATACTCTCTGAGTGCTCGCTATCAACATACTTTTGATAACGATATAGGCAATCAAATCACACAATATTCTATGAGTGACTTTACCAATTACATTTACCAGTGGAATATTGCGTCTGATATATTTTTATTAATCGCAAAAGTGAACTTAGTTGAATGGCATCATATAATGCCTTATGTCAGTGCGGGTGCTGGCGTCTCTGTGAATCGCACAACAAATTATAATGAAACAGCTTTACCTGATGTCACTCCTCGCACCAGCCCTAATTATATGAGCACTTCATTGTCTCGATTTGCTTATCATGTAGGAGCAGGTGTTGATTTACAAATGTCACCCAGACTCATTGCATCTTTAGATTATGAATATCAAAACCTAGGAAAAATACGATCCGGAGATGGCGTCGATAGCTGGGCCGGAACTAATTTGTCTTCGAGTAGATACCATACAAATACTGTGATGCTAGGTCTTAATTACTTATTTGATTTCACCTAAATCGAGTAAGGCCTAGGATTTAGGTGAACCCTATTCACAAATCACATTAATTTGTTAGCTAATTGTGATGCACTGCTTAATTCAGTTTCGGATTCCACCACGGGTCTCGTTGGCACCGGAGCATAAAGGCGATGTGCATTATTCACATTCGACAGATTAGCAGATGCGGGTGATGCAACTGAACTTGATGAAGATGAAGATGAAGAATATGCAGTTTGAACAGAATACCTCTCTTCTTCTGAATCTAATTTAACTTCCTCAAAACGATTATTATGTTGATCACGCATACTCGCATTAAAAAACGTTGCCGAAGAACTCGAGGCGGATACAGAAACAGATGAACTACTCGCTCCTGCTTCATACCTATCTTCTTGCTGCATTCCTAAAATCTCTTTAATAAAGTCTTCTTTCTGAGTGATTGTTATCAGTATATTCTCAGCATTTAGGTTAGATGCTTTGGTTTTTACATTTCCCTCAAGCATCATCAGCTCATCATCTATCAACAAAACCTGATTATAAATTTGACGTACCAAATTTAAATCATTCAAACATGCATGCCACTCATAAAAATTTTCATTACCACATAATTCATTCTCTATATGTTTTAAACATACATTACCGAAGTGCATGCAAGCATTGCTTAATGCCTTATAAATAATGATTAAGGTCGACTTATTTTTAGAATGAAATTCTAATTGCTCAGGCACATTTAGCTTTGCAATAGCTTGCTTATAATAAGCAAAAGCATTGTTATAATTGATACCGGCTGACTCTTTATCTTTTGCTTTGATGGCAGCGTCAAAGCATGAATCGGCTTGCGCCTTCAACAATACAGCGATTCTGTAAATAGAATCATGTAATTTTATAGTTTGTTCTGGCGTACGATTTTTTGTGGCAGTTAAGCTGGAGATAACACCTTCTAATTCTTCCAGAGTGCTTTCTTCCTCATCGCCATACTTAGGTTCTAATGTATTTAAAACCTCATCATCAAGAACAATTATTTTTTCTTTTGTCGTTTTAATTAACGATTGTAGCGTAGCCGTGTTAGTTAGCACATCATTAGCTAAGAGTGGATGACTGCTTATTTCAAAACAAACGTTTAACGTTGTTAACGCTTTTTCATAAAGAACCTTTACGAAATCATATATTTTTTTCTTTTGATTTTCTATTCCTCTTTCTACATAAGTATTAGCAAGTTGATAGTTTATATCGAATTGGAATTGATAAAGATCATGCAAGTTATCAGAAAATATTTTCTCATAACGATAAATAAAATCTTCAAGAGTGTCCGCTAATACTTCTTGTAATGCGCTTTTATTATATAAATTATCATTTGCATCTATAGAATCAGTGTAGTAAAGCCTTAATATATTTATACGCCTTAAGAGAATTCCCTCAAATGACTGTCGTTCAACCTCAGGAATTTTTTCAATAGCATCCCAGGTTAACGCTATACATTTTTGCATAAAATAACAAGAGGATGAATAATTAGTGTCAAGCATTGCTGCAATTTCAAAATACTCAGGTGTAGATTTCCAATTAATCGTCTCACGATTTTTCTTAAGAACAGCCTTTCCTGCCGAAACTAATAATTTTGTCACTTTACGATTTTTAAAAAATTTATTAGCGTATGCAAATGAATTTATTCCCGACGTTGTAGATTCCAAAATTAAATCAGGATTATTTTTAAGTTTTGCTGTAATTTCGTCATAACGACATCCCGCTATATCCGCATGAAAATCAGTGCTTCCATCTTTAAATTTTTCCCAAAGCCTGTCTTGAGTATTGGATAAATACGCTTTTATATCATCTGTATTACTCGATGCCCATTGAAATAAATTATATGTCTTAGCGTGAAAAAGTTCGACATGTAGCTCTTCTACAAAATAGCGTAAGACGGTTAAATTCCCTCGCTGTGCAGCAAAAGCAATCGGATGTGTACGATGTTCCGTATGTCTTCCATTAATTAATGCAACTTCCTCACCTATGAATTCTTTTATTTCGTCCACAGTCGTGTTTTTGTTTGCAGCAAGGTCACATAGTTGATTTATTCTAGAATTCATACTCACATCATCCCTTTAAATTATTGGAGTAGGGCTAGTTTAAAAGGAAGAATATGAATTGACAAGATATAGCGACAAGACTAACGAAGTATATATAAAATCTATAAATCATTTTTTGAATTTTGCGGGAGAAGAAGGCTCGCTTTCAATAATGTTTTCGTTAATTATTTTTATTAATTTTTCTGACAACACTTCATTTGTTTTAATAGATGCATTTTGTTGTTTGATTTCTTTTAACACCCGATCAATTGAACTTAATGGTAAAGCTTTAGTTTCTATTTTTATCATTGCATCGAAACTAATTTCTAAATCTGGAAAATATTGATTAACAAGCTCTTGGATATTTCTATGTGTCTCAAATATAGGTGAATACTTTAAATGTTTTTGTTCTTCTTCAATTTGATCACCAGAGTCGGAATATATCTCTTCTTCAATAGAATCGTTGTCTACATTATCTTGTTTTAATTGAGAGGACCCGCGATCAAACTCATCAGACGAAATGTAAACTTCCACTTCATCTTCTTTTTGATCTGAAGAAGATTTTGGTGCTTCAGAGTTCTTTCCAAAAAAAGAATTTGATTTTGCTTTTTTAGACTTCATTTGGGAACCTCTAAAATAGCTGGCTAATATGATAATTATATCATATTAGCCAGCTCTATTTAGGAGTGCATTTTACCCATTGATTTTAATCGTTTTAATTCTAGGTTTTTAATTCATCCATTGAAATCCCTAACCCCTTAGCTACACCCATTCCATAATCTGGATCTGCTTTATAAAAATGAGCTAATTGACGCAGCTGAATAAATTTAGGAACAGGCTTCATAGCACGAATAATATTATCTATCAGTTGTGCTTTTTGATTAGCATTCATGAGCCTGTACAGATCACCTGCTTGAGTGTAATCATCATTACCTATTCTATGATCATAACGATCAGCATCACCTGTAATTTTTAACGGCGGTTCACTAAACTGTTTATCATCCACTGGGCCGTCAAAACTATTAGGCTGATAATTCACGCTGCCGCCATAATTACCATCAAAGCGCATATGACCATCTCGATTGTATGTGTTAACGGGGCAATGTGGTTTGTTAACAGGAAGCTGTGCATAGTTAACACCTATGCGGTAACGATGTGTATCTGGATAGGAAAGCAAACGTGCTTGTAACATTTTATCAGGCGACGCGCCCATGCCTGGCGGCATATTGCCGGGTTCAAAAGCTGCTTGCTCAACTTCAGCAAAATAATTTTCAGGATTGCGATTTAATTCTAATACGCCTACATCCATCACGGGATAATCTTTGTGAGGCCACACTTTAGTTAAGTCAAAAGGATTCATGCGATACGTTTCAGCATCTGCTTCAGGCATAATTTGTATTTGCACATTCCACTTTGGAAAATCACCTTTCTCTATGGAAGTAAATAAATCACGCCTATGGTAATCCAAATCTTCTCCAGCAATTTTACCGGCTTCTGCATCAGTTAAACACTTGATGCCTTGCATCGTTTTTAAATGCCACTTCACCCAAAAGCGTTCGCCTTTGTTATTCCAAAGACTGTACGTATGTGAGGAATACCCATTCATGTTTCTGTAAGTCGCTGGGATACCGCGATCTGAAAATAATATGGTAACTTGATGCAAGGATTCGGGTGAAAGACTCCAGAAATCCCATTGCATAGTGTTGTCACGTAATCCTGTTTGAGGTTTGCGTTTTTGTGAATGGATAAAATCTTGAAATTTTAATGCATCACGCACAAAGAAAACCGGCGTATTGTTACCCACCAAATCCCAGTTACCTTCTTCGGTATAAAATTTACAGGCGAAGCCTCTAGGATCGCGCGCAGTATCAGCAGAACCTTGCTCACCCGCTACGGTTGAAAAACGCAGAAACATCTCACACTTGTTACCTACTTTTGAAAATAATTTAGCTCGGGTGTAACGTGAGATATCAGCGGTGACAGTCAATGTTCCATGAGCACCCGCACCTTTCGCGTGCACAACTCGCTCTGGCACTCTTTCACGATTGAAATGCGCCATACGTTCCATGAGTTGGTGATCAGACATCAACACTGGGCCACGCGGTCCTGCTGTCAAACTATTTTGATTATCTGCAACAGGAACACCTGCATCGGTAGTCATGAAAGGACATTTACTCATACTTCTCTCCTTGAATTTTAGTCATAGCATCCCAGCTATAGTCATCCTACATTAACAAAAAATTGGGTTAAGCGCATACTTTTTGGTGCAACAATTTCAAATCAAAAAAAATCCCCGCTTCCATTTCTGTAAGCAGGGATTCTAGATAAACTAAATTTAAAATTAATTCAATTTATAAACCAAACCTAAGTTCACTTGATTAGAACCGTGCTGAGTAAAGTTTTTGAATATGCCATAACCAGTGTAGCTATATTCGCCACGAACATCCCAATTTTGAGCTACATTAGTTTGCACGCCCAAACCTAATTGACCGCCAGTATGAGTACTGTTAGTGCCTGTGTAATGCAATGCTTTCACACCTACACGTCCATAAGCCATAGTGTCTTTGGTGAGCATGTAGCCAGGAATGATACTTGCACCTAAACCATAAGTGGCACGATTACCATAAGATTTACCTGAAAGAGGGATAGATCCCGCATCAGCTAATACTTCACCGCCCAAATAAAACTTTTGATTATCGTCTAGTAATTTGCCATAACCTGCAAAAAGATTACCGATTAAACCTTTATAAGAGCTGACCATATTAACGCCAAGACCGGCACCCACATAAGCAACACCAGATGATGTAACAACAGGAACTACAACAGGTGCTTCTACGACTTGTTCTTGTTTTAAATCAACTTTGTGAGTCGCATGTTTATGAGTCGCGTGCTTTACGTGATGATGTGTAGTCTGCGCAGCAAAAGCAACGTTAGAGATGAGCGATAATGCAGCAGTTGTAATCAATAATTTTTTTATCATTTAGAATTCCTCGTTTATAATAATGGTTCTTAACTATCTTCTTTCGAATAGTCTTCGAACTCAGCTATCATATTTGATCCTAAAGTAGTGTCAATATTTATATTTGGCTAAATAAAAATCAACTAATCTCTAGCATAACGGGAGTTCTCACTTAACAGAAAAAAAAAAGCATAGTAAAGTTGTTTGGAAAATACTTTTTTATATTTCTTTACAAGGAAGCATCTTATGACGCCAGAAGAAATTGAACGCGCAATCTCAGCTGCCCAATTTGGTTTATTAGGCGCAGCAGCCGGTGAACTTGCATTCAGCAGCACGTTTGCAGGAACAGCTTGTTTAATCAGCTCACTTTATTTAGAAAAAGCGGCAATTTATTTCATGCAAAATAAAAATAATTTATTTTCTTTTTTTAGAAATGAAGCAGCAGCGACTCACCTTGCAGAAAATAAAACGCCTCTTACCAAAGTTGCAGATACGTATGTAAGCCCTGCATTTTTTAAAGTCGCGCAAGCAGCAAAGCCTATGCTAGATAAGATAGTAGAAAAAACGCCAGAGACCATTATCACTCGCCTGAGACGCAGAGCAGGGATGTAAAAAAAAGCCCCGGAGAAAATCCGGGGCCTAAGACTTAGCGACAAACTCTATGGGCTGGATACCAAACTCCATGACGCCAATAACCTCCTACATTCCAACAGTTGCCGCCATGCCTGTAATAATAACCATGTCCATAGTAATGTCCGCCATGATAATACCCACCATGATAATACCCATTACGATAGTAGGCTTCAGCACTAGAAGACATGCCTATTAATGATAATGCTAATATAAATGATACGATTAAGTGATTGATTTTTGACTTCATAAAATAAAGCCTCCATAAGAATATTAATCAACTCTATATTTGTTCATTTCCTATTATTTAGATTACTCATTTACCATTATACTCCTGGCAAACGTTGTGTGCTTAAAATAAGCAAAAATAAAAAAAATGAATAATATTCAGATGGATAGTACTTCCCACTAAAAAATGTAGCCCGGATTGAGCGTTGCGAAAATCCGGGATTTCCCGCATTCTTACCCCGTATTTTCGCAACGCTCAATCCGGGCTACACCATAAATCATTATTTAGTTGATACAGCTTCGTTAACAATCACATTTTCAATGACTACATCACTGACTGGCACATCTTGATGACCAGAGCGTCTGCCAGTTGCAACGGCTTGAATTTTATCAACCACTTCCATGCCTGATGTGACTTTGCCAAATACACAATAGCCCCAGCCTTCCATTGTTTTAGATTTATAATTGAGAAAATTATTATCTGCAGTATTAATAAAAAATTGTGAGCCTGCTGAATGAGGATCCGACGTTCTCGCCATAGCTATAGTATAACGTTTGTTTTGCTGGCCTTTATCTGCTTCATTTTCTATAGTACCGCCAGCCTCTTTTTGATTCATGTCAGCATCAAATCCGCCACCCTGAATCATAAATCCATTAATAACACGATGAAAAATTGTCCTATTGTATAAACCACTTTTAGCATGTGCTAAAAAATTTGCGGCAGTTTTAGGGGTATGCTCAAAATCAAGCTCTAGTGTGATATCCCCATAACTCGTTTGCAAAGTAATCATGTAAACTCCTCTTATTTTAGTTACCGCGAAAAAAATGACTACCTTACCTGATTTCATAAAATGGTCAAGTCACAGGAATTTTCGTAGGAAGTTATTTCATAAACGCTACTAAAGATAATCTATCAAAACCAAACTACCTAACCTATTATGATTAGCATCCACTAATGGCAAAAGAGTCATATTCATTAAAATCTTTTCATCTCTTAATGTAACCACAGCCTCTTTAATGACTTCACGTGCTGTATTATTTTCGGCATTAAAGCTTCGAATCTTGACAGACACCCATGCATTTTCATTAATAAAAAAATCCGTTAGCTCCTTACCTTTAACCTCGGTAACTGCTCGCGCGTTAAAAATTCGCATACCCGATGTATTACATGTCACAATTTTATTGAGTTTATTCACTGCGATCACACCATTAGGCAAACAATCTATAATGCTTTCATTATAATTTTTTAAATCATCTTTATTTGAGGTCTCTAAGCGACTAACAACTAATTTATTTTGTATTGCTTGAGAAGCCTGCTCAGTCATCACCTTAACAAGCTCAACGTCTGACTCTGTAAACTCACCATTTGTTTTGTTTAACATTTGCGACACGCCAATTAATTCTTTAGTCACACTACGCAAAGGAACACACAAAATACTTTTAGTGACAAAGCCTGTTGCTCTATCCGTATCTGAATTAAAGCGTGCATCATTATAAGCATCACTTACAATGACAGGTTCGTTATAGGTATATGACCATCCCGCTAATCCTTTATCATCGGGTATACGAATTTCTTTTAGCAAATTACCTTGCGCAGTATAGGAATAAAGCTCATGTGAATTGTCATCATGCAAAAATATAGTGCCGCGTTCACAACCGATTGATAATGCTGTAAACCTTACCAAAGTCAGCAAGGCTTCACTTAGCGTTGCAGTTTTTGTAATGTCATGTGAAACCTGCATGAGTATTCTGTAAAATTCCGCTGAGTTTAAATTTTTTATAGATTTGATCACCCTAATTTCACTCATTCATTATCTCCTGATAGTTTTTTCCATTATCTCTATTTACATGAACATGACGAAAAACCCATAGATTAAGTATAGTAAAATACGGTCATTTTTGTCTCAAATTAAACTCAATAAGGATACACTATTTTCATTTTTTTTATAATTATCATTACTATCATCTAGTTATAAATGACTATTTATTTTCACCGATTCGTCATAGTCATGATGTATAATATTATTAATGAGGCCTAAAAAATAAAGCGCGTGCACTTCGGTTAGCGGAATTAATCTAATTAGTTCAGGAGGACATGATCATGCGATTTAAATATTTTGCTCTAATAGGTTTACTCTTCTTAACAAGCTGTTGCTGTCTAAGCACAAACGGATTTCCTTCTTGTCAATGTGCGGATCCTTACTGTCGTGAAAACACTTGCATTAGCGCTTCTTCATGTTGCAGCGCGTACGGTAATATTGCCGGTCCACGACCAAGAGTTTCTGAAAATTGGGATGCTACTTATTCATCTAGTTCCTGTTACTCCAATTCTTGTGGCGGATCACAAAGATATTATAACTACAGCTACGGTTACAGATAAGATAATGTTCGTTTAATAAGCGCAGCATGTTTTCTCGCTGCGCTTTTTTTTATTTTCTTAATAAACTACCTAATGCCATCCCTCCACAAATCAGTGCGGCTGTACCTAATATCACTTTTTTATTTTTCTCAAAAAAACTATGCCCGTTTAATGGTTTAAAATCACGTGATGTTTCTAACTCTTGAAAAATAAGCGCATGCTTCTTAAATGAATCATTTGCGCACTCAATCATATAATCTTCTTTAGCTAATATTAAGGTATTCAACCATAGAGAAAAATTTCTTAAAGAGTTAGCAGGAAAAGTGTAAAATTTAATTCCTGGATACAGCGGCGTTGTATCGACATCGGTTCTTTTAAATAATTCCAACACATCATCTTTCAGTTTCTGTCCACCAAATAAATCGCCCAATATTCTCACTAAATAATGTCCTAAAATTCCAACGCTATCGCTATAGCTTCTAGGTTCCAAACTATCTAACTGCTTCACATAATTCTGTGTAGCTGGAAAAATTCGATCTTTATCTGCCGTCATTATATAAGGCGAAATACAAGCCATATCACTTTTTATTTTTTCTGAGCGGTTTAATAATTCATTAAATTCCTCAGGAATCATTAATGCGAAATCAGCTGCTTTTAATTTTTTTTCTAGAGTTTCATAAATAGGTAATAACTGACTAAGATGACGATAATGATCCAACAAGGTCACCGTTTCATTTCTGTATCTCAACAAAAAAGGCTGCTCATGTATTGCTTCGTGTTGTTGTTTTGTTTTAACGTGTATCGTTGCTAATAATCCCACAGCTGTCTCCTTTTTTATGCTACATTTTGGGCTGGTGCACGATCTTTAATCCTTAACAATAATAAAGCTGCGCAGATTAAATAAATTGGCAACACAGATAAAGCCGCATGATAACTGGAAATAGAAAAATAATGCACTCCATTCACAATTTTTCCATCCCAAAATACATCTAATAATTTTCCTATAGCGGGTTCAGTTATTGCATCAAGTATAGGATCACTCATATTTATCATCGCAATAACCGTTGCGGTTAAACTTAATTTATTAAGCTCTTTACCCACTGTAAATACTAATACAAATGCCCCTAAACCAAAACCAAATCCAAATAATAAAACAGCTAACAACCAACTAGGCAAAGGATGGCAATACACAACGATTGTAATAGCCGCGCAAGACAGCAACGTGCAATAAAACATGAGATTACGTCTAACATCTAAATAACCTGACAATATTCCGAGTAAAGGACTGCCTATGCCTAAACCTAAAAACACTAATGAAACCATAGAAGCGGATTGAATTTTATTAAGATGATAAGCTTGCTGAATAAATGGATTTCCCCACAATCCACCAAAAACAGCTACGGGTGAAAACGCTAAACCCGCATATAAAGTTAATAACCAGTTTTGCTTACTCTTCACAACTTGCAAAATATCTTTATGCGTTATCGGTGTTTTTTTAATTTCATGAGATAGCTCATCGGGAACATCTCTCACGACAAATGCAAACAAAAGTGCGAGTGCAAAACCAATTATACCCGTGACAAATAAACAGGTACGCCAACTCCACATACCTATCAGCCAAGATAAAGGCGCTTGCCCAAACACTGCGCCAGCCATAGCGGCTGTGGCTAATAAGCCCCCAATGAGAGGATAACGACGAGGAGTGAACCAAACCGAACCCAACTTCATGTAGGATACTGTTGCAAAAGCGACACCTATACCCATTAATCCACGCGACAAACAAGCCGTTAATACAGTCTCTGACATAGAAAAAAGAAACACGCCTAATGCACACAGAAAAATAGCTATCGCTGTTATCCAACGTGCGCTGTACTTATCTAACATCACTCCAACAAATAGCTGAGTCACTGTCAAAGCATAATAAAATGTGGCCGCTAAATTACCTAAGCCAGCACCTGTTAAATGAAATTCAGCCATGAGTTGATCAGTGATCACGCTAGGATAAATTTGCAGTATGTATTTATAAAAAAGAAAACAAGCGCACAAACTAATAATTAATATTGAGTACCCTGTTTTTAAATTCGGGGTTTTTTGCAATGTTTGCATATGTTAAGAAACCTAATCTAAATTGAAGAAATCTGAAACGCTACAAGCATCTTACCTCTAGCAGAACTGGGATGCGTTTTCGCATACACCATGTCTTCAGCGGTAAGCTTAGCTTCTTTATTTTTAAAAAAACTTTTACTTACATTCGATACTCTAATACCACTTTTTTCATATCCAAATTTAAAAATATCTGTCATTAAATCTAAATTATTTTCAGAAAAATCTGGATGTGGTTGACTTCCATATTTTTCGACTAGCTTTAATGCCTCTGCTGCTCTACCCCTAGGGTTTTTAGCGACATGAACTTGCAACTTATTATTTAACTCCTCTGCAGACAATGCACTTTTACACTTTAAGAAATTTGTTTTAAATCCCAATACATTGGTTTGCGCAGCTCGCAACGCTGTATAAATCATCTTAAATGCTTTCATTCCATCTTCTAATTCTTTATCTTTTATCTCGTTAACTCCTGATCCATATCGTCGTTGTAAACTTGAAAAATCAATACGCGTCACAGGAGCCGGCGGCAAAGATGATGACGTTGCAACATCACTTTTATGTTCTTCTACTGCGTTTGGTTTTGAAAATAGTTTTAATCTTTTTGCTTGTTCCAACTCAAGATGATCTATAGAGTTTTTAATCCGTTGCATCTCTTCCTTAGTCTTTACGATGACAAAACCTAGCGCATTTGACTGATCACGGTTCTGCTTAACCCCCACTTCCAATTGTTTAATGTTACGCTCAATCTCATCTATCTTTTCTACATTCACCTTATCTTCAACGAATAGACCATTCATTAAATGCACGTGATGCGCTAGGTGTGTCACCTTACACCAAGCGACAGCAGTACGACTGTTAGGTCTGGCTTTACTCTTTTCAACAATTTTTTTTAATAATTTTTCATTATCTAAGTGGCTGTTATCTTTTAAAAAATTACCGAATTTCCACCATTTACCCATTTTTATAACTTGTTCATATTCACTTTTAAAAGCTGCAATAGATGCATCGTTCATCTTCTGTGTGCTTTTATATTTTGCATCATAAACAAGTCTAGAGGCTTGCTGTTTAACTGCCAACTCATTTTCCAAACTGGAAGACATTAAGTCTATTTCTATTTTACTTTCTTCTGAGACTTTATTCGATTCTGCCAATGCAGTTATGCGTTTCTTTTCAGCTTGGATAAAATCCTCAAGCACTTGCGCTGCAGGCTTTGCATTTTCTATTAATTTTAAAATCATTTCGCAAGCATGATTCGCTGCCTTGCATGCTTCTTCCTTACTCTCTTTATCAGGATATTTTTCTAGCGCCACTGTTTGCAATGCGTTTTTCAACTCTTTCAACGTAAATTGTTTTGCAACATTTAGCTTCAATTTAAGTAAATAACATTCTATCTCTACAGCATTTTTAATAAAATCACTTTCAAAGGCTAATACGGCTAAACCTTCATCTTTTAATTTTTTAAAGTATTCCAAATTGAATTTTAATAAAACCAGTTGTTTTCTATCTATGACTCTTTCCACCAATTCTGACGCAGAGTGACCTAGACTCTCATTTTGGGACTTAAATTCTTTATTATCACCACTGCGCATAGTCACCTCAATAGTTAACGGAGCAATTTTAATTTAAACCACTTGAGATCATAGGGCTAGCTTTATTTTCTCTTTAAAACAACTATGGGCTCACGACCAATCTTTCCTGACTGATCAATCACAAATAATCTAGCGACTGCTTTGGGGAGTTGATTATAATTTTCTACACTGATGATAAAAATACTTTTGAAAGGGTAATGTATTAATTCGCGATTCGTATTTAAAAATACAGGCTTCTCTGATGTTGTCATATCAGCAATATATTTAATCGGCAGACCGTCAGGATTTTCTTTTACAAAAACCAAATCTGCATTACGCGCAATACGTACAGCCTCTACAGCAGCGACGAAATCGCGCGTACGATTCAATTCTATATTGATTTTTTCGACTATTCCTACATAAGAAATAATAAAAACCAAGGCTGCTGCCAATACTGCAATTAACGCAGAATACTCTTTAAAATAACGTGTGAATATAACTATCGCGGCCTGCAAAAATAAAAATATCCCCATCAACCCTAACATGGATACATTATTTAAAATCTCTTTTGCATTTGAAAAATAAATGACTGACATAAATACCAAACAAACCAATGGCAGCAAATAACAAATGCTATAAACACCTCTACTTAAATAATAAAAATATTTTTTTGATGATGGCGCTATAAAAACATACGCACAAATTAAAGCTAGAGCGGGTGACATCGCCAAAATGTAACGGATTTTTTTACCCGCAGGAATGCTCAATCCAACTAAAATAATCAATGCCCAGGCTAGCAATTTTTGTAAAAATTGTACGTCCAACGAAACTTTCTTACTAAAAAATTCACGCCCCCCTCCCAGCAACACGAATAACGCTAGAGGAAAAGTAATTGCATAAGCACCTAAACTTTCAGAAAAATAAAAATACCAAGGTAATTGTGCATCGACCATACGACCGGAAACTTGCATACGCCAAACATCATTTACAAAAGCTGAACCACCAACATGATAAGCAGCATACCATAACGCTGCGATGCCTATAGCCAAGACTAAAAGAGCAGCCAGACTGGCCAAAAATAAATATCTAACATTTTTTTCCAATGCATAAAAAGCAAATATCACTCCTGCTGGAATGACCACACCTATGGGCCCTCTGCATGCAAATCCAATTAAAAATAAAACGGGTATACCTATTAATCGAAAGTGTTTCTGTGATAATTGCGCTGAATAAGCAAGATAAAAACAAACTGTAGTCACCATTGCAATATATTGATCAGGAGAAATAGTACGTGCTTCCCTCACAAACGTATTGGTGAGCAATAGAAAAAAAACAGCAAACCACCCCCAGCGCGGCTCTCGCAATGCACCTATCAAAAAAGTGTAAGCAACCGTAATCGCTGCTGCAACAGCACTGGGAAACACAGCCGTAAACTTAGATAAATGACCAAACAATAAACTAGAAAGATAAATTAAAGCGGTTGAAGTGACAGGATAATCTGGGTAAGGCTGATTATAAGAAACAGGAAACCAACTCAGACCATGCTCCCAGGCATCCAGTGCAAACACATAAAAGCGGGCTTCAAACCCCACTATTTCTTGGTTCGCCAGCCCAATCGTGAACAAAATAAGAGCACAGGCAAATAGGCCTATGGCTTGCAGGGTAATTTTTTGAGGGGTAGATTTCATAGGTGCAATTTAACCATGTTTTTTGTATATTCGTCCATCTATGCTACAATTTAAAACTTTTTATAAATCAAGGCTGCTAAAATCACAATGATGCCCTCCAAATTGCCTAATTTTGCACAAGCCTCCGTGCTTGTCATTGGTGACGTAATGTTAGACCGTTATTGGTTTGGCGATACCGGGCGTATTTCGCCTGAAGCACCCGTTCCTATTGTTAAAATCAAGCAGCTAGATGAACGCCCAGGCGGCGCAGGCAATGTGGCATTGAATATCGCATCCCTAGGCGCCAAGGTTACCCTGATGGGCATCACGGGTACTGATGAGACCGCAGCTATCTTGTCTGCGCAGCTAGCAGCAACCGGTGTCACAGCCGCATTACATCAGTTTGAACAAGTTAAAACTATCACCAAATTAAGAATAATAAGCCGTCACCAGCAATTAATACGTCTAGACTTCGAAGAAGAATTCCCACCATTTGATTCCGAGATACTGCTTGAAGCCTTCAAAAAAGCTTTAGCTCATACAGATCTCGTCATACTTTCTGACTATAGAAAAGGAACCTTAGTGAATCCGCAGCAATTTATTGATCTCGCTCGCGCTGCGAATATTCCTATTTTGGTCGATCCTAAAGGCTCTGACTTTTCACTGTATCGTAATGCCAATGTGATCACGCCCAATTTAAAAGAATTTGAAACCATAGTGGGTGCTTGTAAAAATGAACAAGAACTGATGACAAAAGCGCTGGCATTACTGAAGGATTTTGAAATTGATTCTCTCTTGTTGACTCGCGGCGAACACGGAATGACTCTTATTTCACAAACCGGGGAAGAGCAGCATTTGCCCGCACATGCCCGTGAAGTGTTTGATGTGACCGGCGCTGGAGATACTGTTATTGCCGTGTTAGGTGCGTCTATGGCCGCTCATACTTCTTTATCAGAAAGCATGGCTTTATCTAACTTAGCCGCGGGTTTAGTCGTTGCAAAATTAGGTGCGGCCTCTATCAGTTCTGCTGAATTACAAGCTGCACTCATTAACTCTGCAATAACAACAGGCGGTGTTGTAAATGATGAACAACTTGCACTCGCCGTTTATCAAGCCCGCACGCAAGGTAAAAAAATTGTTTTCACCAATGGTTGCTTTGATATCTTACATGCAGGTCACGTAAAATATTTACAGCAAGCCAAACAATTAGGCGATTATTTAATTGTCGCAATCAATGATGATGCTTCTATTTCCCGCTTAAAAGGTCCTAATCGGCCCATCAACACGGTAGAACAACGTATGGCTGTATTAGCGAGTTTGGGCGTAGTCGATTGGGTGGTTTCTTTTTCAGATGACACCCCTAAACGTTTACTGAAACTGATACAACCAGATATTTTAGTGAAAGGCGGCGATTACACATTAGAAGAAGTGGTAGGCTGGGAAATAGTACAAGCCTACGGCGGAAATGTACGTGTCTTAGGCCTAACAAAAGGTATTTCAACCACTAATATCATAGACCGTATAGCACAAAATACAGAATGAAAACTTGAGCTTCTTCTGTGTAATGATGGGCTTCATTTAAAAAAATCAAATTAAAAAGGCACTAATTTATGGCTGAGCTAGGTAATCTCTACGTTATCTCCGCACCTTCTGGAACAGGTAAAACAACTCTCGTGAAGTCACTTGTTGAAACGTTACCAGATATTACCGTTTCCGTTTCTCATACTACGCGCCCCAAACGCCCAGCGGAAATCGATGGCGTTAATTATTATTTTGTTCCTGAAAACAAATTTCAAGAAATGATAAACCATCATGATTTTTTAGAATATGCTACTGTGTTTAACTACCACTACGGCACATCTAAACGCTGGGTAGAACAAACACTCGCACGCGGAATAGATGTCATACTCGAAATCGAATGGCAAGGGTGTTTACAAATTCAAAAACTTTTTCCTAACTGTATTAGCATCTATATTTTACCCCCTTCTGTTTCTGACCTTTTTCAACGCCTCACCAAACGCAATCAAGATAACATGGAGGTTATTCGTCAACGTATCGCTGATGTAAGAGAAACCACCCATCATATAGGTGAATATGATTATGTTGTGGTAAATGACGATTTTGCGGCCGCTCTGAATGATTTGACCGTGATAGTCCAAGCGGGTCGCCTTCTACAAGAAAGGCAAATCGCCAAACACATCAAGTTACTCACTCAGCTGGAAACCGCGAAACTAGACGAGTTTTAAAAGTTTAGGATAGTATCCGCCCACAAAAACAGGTAAGATATAATGTTTAGTCAAATGCATCGATTTAAGAGGTAGTCATGGCCCGAGTTACTGTTGAAGATTGCTTAAAAAATGTAAAAAATCGTTTCGAATTAGTCATGGTTGCAGCCAAAAGAGCGCGACAATTGATGCGCGGCAGTGCTGAGCCTAAAGTGGCATGGGAAAATGACAAGCCTACCGTCGTTGCTTTACGTGAAATCGCCGCAGGATATACCGATTTTAGCGATGCCCATAATGAGCCGGCTGCTGTGGAAACTGAAGAGGTCGTCGTTATCGTATCAGACCCAGAACACGTTGAAATACAGACAGACATTTCAGCTCCTGAAAGAACATCAGATACTGAATAAAATACAGGGTTTCTGGCTCACTGGGATCCCGGATTTTCGCAATGCTCAATCCGGGGTTCAGTGTATTTAGCCCCGCTTGAGCCTTGGGCCATTAGCGGATCCCACTGTGCGCGTACCGCGCCATACACTTCTTAGTTAAC
>JARLJN010000178.1 GCA_031291255.1 Gammaproteobacteria bacterium | reverse complement strand
CTTTTTACGAAACCCAACATAACGTTACGTTGGGTTTCGTAAAAAGCACTCAACCCAACCTACGATACATCGTTATAAGTGAGGCCCCGCATTGACAATTTCATCACTCACATTAAATTTTTTAAAATTCTCAATAAACATGTTCATTAATAATTTAGTGTTTTCTGCATGCTCATCGAGATTAACCCAGTTCATGCGAGGATTTAATAGTTTGGCATCAACATCCTTCACAGCTTTCGGAATGGCTATATTAAATCCAGGAAGATTTTCATAGTCTGCGTCACGTAAATCTCCATTTACAATCGCGCGTACAATGGCACGCGTGGTGGGAATATCAAAACGTTTTCCGCCTTTACCATATGCACCGCCTGTCCAGCCTGTGTTGACCAAATAAACTTGAGCAGGAAAATTATCTAAACGTTTCATTAATAAATTTGCATAGACTTGTGGAGGACGTGGAAAAAACGGTGCACCAAAACAAGTGCTGAATGTCTGTTTGATACCAGAGCCTTGGCCTACTTCCGTGCTGCCAACAAGAGCCGTGTAACCACTTAAAAAATAGTATGCAGCTTGTTCTCTTGTTAATCTTGCCACAGGCGGCAGTACACCATATAAATCACATGTTAAAAATATAACGGCCTTGGGTTGTCCTGCTTGATTTGTTTCTTCGCGTAAAGGAATGTGTTCGCGAGGATAAGCCGCGCGGGTATTTTCTGTTAGGCTGGAATCAGAATAAATAGGATCTTTTGTGACGGGATCGATGACTACATTTTCCATGATGGCACCGTGACGTAATGCTTCCCAAATCACAGGCTCACGTTCTTTGGAGAGATCTATGCATTTTGCATAACACCCACCTTCAAAATTAAATACACCGTGCGGGCCCCAGCCATGTTCATCATCACCAATAAGATATCGTTCGGGATCTGCTGAGAGAGTTGTTTTTCCTGTTCCGGATAAACCAAAAAATAACGCGGTTTCACCGTCTTTACCCACGTTAGCTGCACAGTGCATAGGTAATACATCGTGCTCGGGCAATAAAAAATTTAACACGGAAAACATGGCTTTTTTCATTTCGCCAGCATAAAACGTTCCGCAAATTAAAATCTTACGTTCAGAAAAATTTAAGATAACAGCAGCATCGCTGTTTACACCATCACGCGCTGGATTGGTTTTGAAACCTGGCGTGCTAAGTATGGTCCACTGTTTTTCAGTGTCAGATTTGTGGGTTCGTATAAATAAATTTTGTGCGAATAAAACTTGCCAAGCTAATTCACTGATTACCATAACAGGTATCGTAAATTGTTGGGCTGCTGCAACACTAAATTGAGAAGTAAAATAGGCGTCTTTTGTTTTGATATAGTCATCTGCTTGCTGCCACAAAGCTGAAAAAGCCTCAGGCGATATGGGCTGGTTAATGGCATTCCAGTCCACACTATTTTCAGTAATAGTATCTTTTACAATAAAACGGTCTTTAGGAGAACGACCTGTGCGTAACCCTGTGGAAACAACAATAGCGCCGTTGCTTGCAAGATTTGCTTCATTTCTTTCAATGGCTAATTCAATTAATTCTGAAGCCGCTAAGTTGGTATATATTTTTGAAGTGTTTTCTGTAATTCCATACCCTGTAGTCATGTTAATCTCCTAAATTTAGGATTACTGAAATTTGGCGTATTGTACCTAAAGATATTGGCAACCTCTAGGGTCCTTTAATGTATGGGTATATCAAGCTGTTGATGATGAGCCGGTGCTTTAAATAGAAGTACTATAAAAATAGCGCAAGCTAACACTATGCCCGCCAAGGTGAAGGTATGAGTATAAGCCAGAAAATTAGCTTGTACACTGAGTTGGCGGCCTAATGAAGCAATGGTATGTGGGTCGTAAATGCTCAAATGCTGGGTGTCTAACCAGTGTTGCAAGTTGGGATTGGCAGCGTAAATATGCCCTCCTAGCCTATTCCAATTAAATTGAGTATCCCGATCAAGAAAAGTGGTGAGCAAGGAGATTCCAATGGCATTACCAATATTTCGGCCAAAACTGAATAAACCTGCAGCTTCTGCTATGGATTGTCTGGGTAAGGTTGTATAAACAATGGTACTTAATGGAACAAAAAACCACCCTATTCCTAGACCCTGAATAATGCCAATGATGACGAAAAATTGCATGTTGGTATCTAAAGTAACCGTACCCATTTTCCATGTGCTGTAAGCCGCTATAAGAAGCCCCACGGCGATTAAGCGTCTTGCCTGGATTCCTCTGGTCATTAAACGAGAAGCAACCCCCATCATGATTGCGCTGGCTATGCCTCTAGGGCCCATGGTGAGTCCTGCTTCGTTTGAATTATAGCCAAATAAGGTTTCAAGCATTTGCGGTATTAAGACTAAGCTGCCTAATACTGCACCCGCAAAAAGGGCCATTAAAAGCGTGCCCAGTGCAAAATTTCGGTCTTTGAATAAGCGAATATTAATGACGGTATTTTTGGATTTTAAACTATGAAAAATAAATGCAGCAAAAGTAAAAATAAAAATAACAAGACACCAACGTATGCTGCTTGAGTTAAACCAATCGTCCACTTCACCTCTGTCTAACATAAGCTGTAAAGAGCCTACACTTAATACCACTAAGGCCATACCCAGCCAGTCAATAATATCTTTTTTTAAAGGGGATTCTTTAATAAAAGTGAGTACTAAGAAAAAGTTCACTATACAAACAGGTACATTAATGTAAAAAACCCAGCGCCAGCTCAATGTATCAGTAATGTAACCTCCTAGAGTAGGACCCATAACAGGTGCTGCCATTACGCCTATACCCCAAATGGCCATCATTTTAGGCTGTTCGGAGGCTGGAAAGGTATCTCGTAAAATGAATTGAGATAAAGGCACTAAAGAAGCACCAAATATACCTTGTAATAGCCTAAAGATTACCATTTCGGCAAGATTGGATGAGAGGCCGCAGAAGGCTGATGCAATCATAAAACCAATAATATTAATTAATAATAAACGTTTAGAACCAAAGCGATTGACTAAAAAACCAGTGAGGGGCATAAAAATACCCGCGGCGACGATATAAGAGGTTAGCACCCAGCTAATGCCGTCTCTATCGGCACTTAATGAGCCCATCATGTGAGGCAGAGATACATTGACAATAGTGGTGTCTAAAATTTCCATGATAGTCGATAACATCACTGCCGCTACGATAAACCATCGGTGTGGAATAGTATCTGGGGCTGATGAAGTCATCAAATTTAAGATCGCCGTGTGGTATCGACAGTGACTGAAGCGCTAGCTCCGGCTCTTAATGGAAATTCTGGATCAGGATCAGTAATGATAATTTTAACAGGAAAGCGTTGAGTGACTTTCACCCAATTACCGCTCGCATTCTCTGGGGGAAGTAATGAAAATACGGAACCACTGGCGGAACTGACTGCATCGACTACGCCATGAAAAGTATGATCAGGAAACATTTCAACTATAATTTTAGCGGGTTGGCCTGGCTTGATGCGTTCTACTTGAGTTTCTTTGAAGTTAGCATCAATCCAAAAATGATCTTGTTCTACTATCATAAATAACGTGTTATTGGCAGTTATGTTGTTACCTGGGCGCAGGGTAAATTGCGTAACAATTCCAGATGTGGGAGCAAATACTTGGGTATGTTTTAAATCTAATAATGCCTGAGCTAACTGAGACTCTGCAGCGGCTACTGAGGCTTTATCTTTGTCTAACTGGGCTTGTACTTGGTCGCCAGAAGAAGGTGTTTCTTGTCCTATCTGGACTAAGTGCTCAATGCGTTTATAGTTTTTTTCTGTATAGGCTAAAGAGGCATTCTGAGAGGCAAGTTCAGCTTTGGCTTTATCCACAGCTATTTGAAAAGGAGCTGGGTCTATGGTGAATAACAGTTGGTTTTTCTTTACCAACTCGTGATCTTGTATTTCTATGCTTGCTGCTGGGCCGGTGACTTGAGCGGCTATGTTGACTGTATCTGTTTGAACATAAGCATCGTCTGTACTAGGGTGCTTTACTAGGTATAGATATCCCCAATAACTTATAATAATTATTAGCATGGCCGAAATGAGCCATATCGTTAAGTGACGCTTAGAAGGCCGTTGCTTCATTTTTTGTCCGAGGATATTGTTATTATTTAATTAGTTTAACCCAATCTCTTAAATTCTTCATGCGATACCTTTTATACAACTCATCCGACTTGACACATCTAATGACCCATGAAAAACTGACGCCTCTTGAAAAGAGGATTATTAATGACCGAGTTAGATCAAGTGATTTCTCTGGCGTATGCCAGCGAGGGTAAGCAAGACGATGTGAATAAAGTGTATTTGACCTTACTTCGTTCGCTTCTTTATGTCCCCGTTGAAAAAATGCAGCCGCTTGTTGAGGAGCAATCTGATTTAGAAGTTGAGCCTTTTAAACCTCTATTTGCAAAAATAGAGAAAAATTTTTTCATGTTAGCATTTGATACCTTGGATCGTTTAAAAACTTGGGCTGGCTCTGAGTTGGAACAAATTGATTATGTAGAGATAGGCGGGCGAGATGTGATTGCTGGCATTAGCGATCAAGTTTTTCTTTGTTTAAATTTGGGATTACCTTTTTACAAAGAATTTTCTCCTGAAGAAATCAAACATTTAAAAACAATAGTTGCACGTATTGATCAATTGCGTGGCGAAGTTTAAGTTATTTCATGCACATCGCTTGATTATGGATTATAATTTTTTTATCCATAACTAATAGGGTTAACATGATGCTATCTTCTATTACTTCACGATGTATTTTTATTCCTCTGATTCTTTTTAGTAGCACTGTATTATATGCCGCCCCTAATAATTCTCTGACGCCTGCTGCTGCGACTGATAAAACTGCATTGCCTCCCGCTTTTTCTGATGCGAATCATACACAACCTGCGCCGGCCAAATCGGCTAAACCCTCGTTGACACCAATTGGAATAGTCATTTGGACCAAGGGGACTATACAAGCATTACAACCCAAGGAAACGGCTAGAACACTTTCACGACGCTCACCTATTTATGTCAGCGATGTTATTAAAACAGATGCGACTAGTACTGGTGGAATTGCTTTCTCAGATGGTGGAGTTATTTCACTTAGAGCAGATACAGAATTTAAAATTGATGAATATAATTTCAAAAAGGACGCAGCTCCTGCGCAAGAAAAATCTGTTATGAGTATAGTAAAAGGTGGTTTTAGGACAATCACAGGTTCGATTCCAAAACAAAATCCAGATGGGTATAAGGTCAATACGCCTGTTGCAACGATAGGTGTTCGCGGTACGCAATATTCAACTGTGGTATCAACTAAAAATAAAGGGTCAGTTTTCAAAATTGATAAAGGTGTGATTGTAGTTAAAAATAAATCAGGGAGCATTGAGATTAGAGAGTGTGATATCACTAATGGAACTAAATGTGAGCCCTATGCTGAAGTGTTAGGGCCAGATTCTAAACCTGTTGCAGTTGAAGTTATGCCAGCGGAGTTTAGCAACGAACCTCCTATCAGCCCAGCAACAGCAAAAGATATTAGTGATATTGGTTCAGTGAGTGGCGGTTCCAGCACAAGTGGCGGCGGCTCCAGCTCAAGCGGAAATTTCTGTATAGGATAAATTTATTTAGTGGCGTGTACATAAACTCCATCCCAATCTTGTGGGGGTGGAGTTTGTTTAAATTCAGTGATACGTTTTAAATAAAGAGGATACAGTTTTACACCGGGATAGGATTTATGTAATTTCGAAAATAGATTCTCTGCTTCTTCCCATTCTTTATTAAAATAACATTCTATTGCTTGATTACTTTGTGATATTTGATTTAATAATTCTTCTGTAGCTTCTGCTTTTCGACAAATCACTTCATAGATGGTGATCCCATTTTTTTTGCCCTTCACTCTTACTCTATCTAATTTTCTAAAAAGAAATTTTGTTTGTTCATGTTGAGTTGATTCAGTCACCATGATTTTTACACCATAGAATTTTGTTAATCCTTCTACGCGTGAACCTAAATTAACAGCGTCACCTAATACCGTATAGTTTTTACGAAACTGGGATCCCATGTCGCCCACACTCATCTCACCACTATTTAATCCTATTCCTATGTCAATTTCAGGTAAGCCTTTTTTTGCGAATTCGATTTTTAATGTATCCACAGCTGTTTGCATATCTAATGCAGCAGCGATTGCATGTGCGGCATGATTTTTATCTTTTAAAGGAGCTCCCCAAAAAGCCATAATTAAATCACCAATGTATTTATCAATGGTGCCGCGATATTTGAAAATAATTTCTGTCATGGGGGTGAAAAATTGATTTAACATATCTTTGAGTTCTGAAGCAGACATAGGTTCAGAGATAGTTGTAAAATTGCGAATATCCGCGAATAAAACTGTCATCTCCCTATCTTCACCTTGCAATGCGAAATTGGTTTCGTTTTTTAACATTTCATCAATATGTTTTGCAGGAACGTATTGACCAAACATTCCTTTTAGACGTTCTCGTTTACGTGTTTCAAATAAATAACCATAAACCATGTTGACTATTGCTAATGAGATTGTGAGTAAGATAGGAATTAAAATAGAAATGATAAAGCCTGTTTTATCCCATAACCAATTATTAGCAAAGACTATAATAAGTGGGATCACTATGATTAGCGTGCTGAGTAAGCGAGGACCAAAATAAGGAAATAAAATAGCAAGTACTACACCTAATATCATGGTCATAAAAACTTCTGCGCCGCTCACCCAAGCAGGCTTATATGAAAAATTATTTTCTAAAATGCCATCAGCGATTGTTGCTTGAATTTCTACACCAGGGAATGCTCCTTGTATAGCGGTTGCTTGTATATCGCCTAGTCCTGAAGCTGAAGTACCTAGAAAAATAATTTTTCCTGCTAACGAGTTTGGAACAATTGTTTTATTTAAAACATCTGTTGCAGATATAAATGGAAAAGTATAACTTTTTCCTCGAAATGGAATGAGTACTTGAGCCAACGCATCTGTTGGAATGACGTTATCACCTAGTTTGACTCCTTCTAATCGCAATGAATTTTTATATTCTGCTGTGACCAGTTCGGGTTTAGAAAGTAAAAATAATTGCACGGCTTGAAAAGCAAGTGATGAATATAAATTATCTTTGTAGCGCATTAAAATAGGTACACGGCGTATGATTCCGTCTGGATCAGCATACACGTTAATGAAACCGGCATTTTTTGCGGCTTGCTGAATAATAGGAATATTGCTGATATAGCCTTCTGCTTTAATAAATTCTAATTCTTTTTCTGCAGCTGTTTGAACGACCAATGTAGGTGCGGGTAGTACGCCGCTAGTTTCTTGGCGAGGAAGAAAAGTCATGCCTAGCACCATATCTTTTTGCTGAGCACTGACAGAAAATTTTGCGTCATTATCCAACTCAGGATGCATTTTATCGAGTATGGCAGTGAAATCGGGCGTGTTGAGTTTTCGTTTGTCTAGTTCTTGCCGAATGAGATCAGTAATGTCGGCTTCTTTTTCTGGAAACATCATATCCATTGCAATAACAACAACGCCTTCTTCTTGCAATCGATTAAGTAGTGTAGCTAATTTTGCTCTAGGCCAAGGCCAACGACCTTCAGCCATCAAGCTTTTATCGTCAATATCAACTATCGCAACTGGGCTGTTGATGGGAGTATGATGAGTTAAGATTTTGGTACGCAACTGCATATCATAAGCCATATTATCCAAACGAGTGATAAATAGTCTTACAGATTCCAGAGTAGTGAGTTGTAACCAAACCGCGAATAGGACTAGAGCTAATCCAACTAGAATGGGAATGCGTTTACTCATGCAGTTATCCTTATCTAACTAAACAACAAACCTTGTTCAATTATAACATAAAAGAAATTAAGAAAAGACGTTCCTTATGAACAGCCGCTAGATCCTGCAGGAATGACGGCGGTGCTATTGGATGAATCTGCTTGATTTAATTGATCAAAGACGCTGGCTGTGTTTTGGTTAGCGAAACTAACGCCGCTGCTAAAGTTACTTAGACTCACTTCGGTAAGACTGGCCGTATTTCCGTAGGTTAGACCTGAGCCATTAGTAAGGGTTGCGGCTGTGGTGATGGCAGTT
>JARLJN010000177.1 GCA_031291255.1 Gammaproteobacteria bacterium | reverse complement strand
TTACGTTATCGTGTCACATTTTTACGGTCAATATGACACGAAATATGACACAAATAAAAAATCTCCCCACCTGCCATTATGGATGGACTGAACCACGTTTACCGGGCACAAAAAACAAACCCCTATCGCAGAATATCTTTAAATCACGCGAACTGGCGTCGTTTTTCAAGCGGCGTCAGTTTTGTTTTAAACTGAATACGTTCATAATTATAGAAATAGATATAATCATCAATTAGTTTACGTGCATGATCAAATGTCTTTGGCTTGTTTCTGTAAATACATTCTGTTTTAAGAATACTAAAGAAATTTTCAGCCATTGCATTATCATAACAGTTACCTCGTCTTGACATTGATGGTGTAATGCCATATTCTTTTGTTAGGTTAGAATACCCTTGTGAAGTGTATTGAAACCCTTGGTCACTGTGGAGCTGCAACTCTGCCGTGACCACTTCTTTTTCTTTAGCGGCCTTAATTGTGTTCAAAACAAGATTAATAGATTGTTCTGTTCCCGTTTCATATGCAATTATACTATTGTCATAAAGATCTCGAATCATTGATAGATAGAGTACACCCTGACCTGTATGTATATAGGAAATGTCGGTTACCCATTTCTGATTTGGTTTGTTTGCAACAAAATCTCTGTTTAGCAAATTATCGTATTTGTGAAGCTGTTCTCCCATCTTGCGATATTTACGTCGCCGCCTGATCTCAGACAATAAACTATATTTGTTCATTACCCTTAATATTGTTTTTGCGTTAAAATGTAATGATTTTTCTCGTTTTAGCCAAGCCTGTACTCTTCGGTATCCGTATGTTTTCCTGCTATGTTCCTCGCATTCCTTTATCATTATCGCTAATGGATTGTCCCGTTCGAGTTTGCTTAAGCGATGAACATAGTCATAATATCCGCTTCGTGATACATCAAAGAATTGGCACATTATTTTAATTGGATATTTGTTACGATGATGATATATCGCAAGATACTTTACAGATGCTTTCACCTCCTTCCAACGACTTGAAGAAAATCCCGAAGTAATTCATTTTCCATTTTCAACCGCTTTATCTCAAAATCCTTTTCTTTTTCTGTTCGCTTATAGCCTTTGGGTGGTCGTCCACGGTGCCGAAGTGGTACTCCGGCTTCTATCTTATCTTGCTTCTTTCGTATTCTTTTTAATAGGTTATGTACCGGTCGGTCACCCTCTAAGTGATAAAACGCTTCAATTTCCTTGTGAGACTTACCTTGTTCAATCATCTCCAATATTTCTCCTTCTATTTTGCTGATGTGTGTGTATCTTCTTTTCTCTGACATGTTAATACCCCCTATTGTAGTTTTTATTATCCTACAATAAGGGGTATTTTGTCACTGTCCGTTTTTACTGGTTCAGTCCATAAGGGGAAGCGGGGGCTTTGTAATTTCATGGGCTGTTTTACGGGCGAATACCATTCGCGCCTGCAAATTCTGCCACGTAGCTATCGTAGGGGAGAACA
>JARLJN010000176.1 GCA_031291255.1 Gammaproteobacteria bacterium | reverse complement strand
TGCCGGTCGCAGCAGTGAAGGCAGAAGCAGCGCACCTCGCAGCAGCGAAGGTCGCGGTGGATACGCTGGTCGCAGCAGTGAAGGCCGTAGCAGCGCACCTCGCAGCAGCGAAGGTCGCGGTGGATATGCCGGTCGCAGCAGTGAAGGCCGTAGCAGTGCACCTCGCAGCAGCGAAGGTCGCGGTGGATATGCTGGTCGCAGTAGTGAAGGCCGTAGCAGCGCGCCTCGCAGCAGCGAAGGTCGTGGTGGATATGCCGGTCGCAGCAGTGAAGGCCGCAGCAGTGCACCTCGCAGCAGCGAAGGTCGCGGTGGATATGCCGGCCGCAGCAGTGAAGGCAGAAGTGCACCCCGCAACGCGAGTGCAAAAGATGATGGCTTTAAAGCAAAAAGCTCTAAAAGCACACCATTTCGCGGCACATTAACGCGATCAAAAAATTCTGGCGGCAAAGCTCAACAGTCTGACAGAGATTTTTAATCTTAAAACAAAATGTACCTACTCTCACATGTGAGAGTAGGTGCCACTCGTTTCCCCTAACTATTCATCCCTATCGCGATACCTTATGATAGTAAAATAGGGTTAGGCCGTCCAAAAGGGTTTTATATGGATTATGAGCTAGCGTTATCTAAAGATAATAAACTCTACATCAAAACCAACCTGACTGGTTATGCTTTACTTGCGAATCCCTTACTCAATAAGGGTATGGCTTTCCCCCGCTCTGAACGAGAAGAATTCGGCCTGCAAGGTTTAATTCCTCCTCATGAAACAACATTAGAAACTCAAATAGCACGTTCGTATGAAACCTTAGAAAGTAAATCCACTGACCTCGAAAAATATATCTATTTACGTGATTTACAAGATTCAAATGAGACCGTATTTTATAGCTTATTATGCAATCATATTACTGAGCTTATGCCTATAGTCTATACCCCTGTTGTTGGACTAGGATGCCAGCGATATAGTCATATTTATCGCCGTCCTAGAGGGATATACATCTCTTATCCTGATGCAGCTGAGATAGACAAAATCTTGGCGCACCCGCGTTTCGATAAAATCAAAGTCATAGTTGTTTCAGATGGTGAGCGCATCTTAGGTTTAGGTGATCAAGGTGCAGGCGGTATGGGTATTCCTATAGGGAAACTAGCCCTATACACAGCCTGTGCAGGTATACACCCTTCTACTGCTCTGCCCATATTATTAGACACAGGCACGAATAATGAAGACCTATTGAATGATCCTCTCTACGTAGGTTGGCATCATAAACGCGTGCGTGGAAAAGAATACGATGACTTTTTAGCTGCCTTCGTAGCGGGAGTCAAAAAACGTTTACCTCATGTATTACTGCAATGGGAAGACTTCGCTCAGCAAAATGCAAATCCTATTCTTGAACGTTACCGTGACAAGCTCTGCACGTTTAATGATGACATCCAAGGCACTGCTGCAGTTGCTGTAGGAACGTTATTGGCAGCCATCAAGGTAACAGGCACCCCATTATGCGATCAGCGCATAGCAGTCGTTGGTGCAGGTTCTGCAGGATGTGGAATTAGCAACTTAATCATGCATGCTATGATAGAAGAAGGCCTTAGCGTAGAAGATGCAGCGCAACGTTTTTATTTAATTGATCGCAATGGATTGCTCACATCTGACATGCCAGAGTTATTGCCCTTTCAAAAACCTTTTGCTCAAGATAGAAATAACCTCATCACATGGAATTTCTCAAACCCAAATTCAATTAGTTTAAAAGACGTGGTCACTTATGCTAAACCAACTTTACTAATCGGAGTATCAGGGCAAGCAGGCATTTTTACTGAAGAAATTATCAAGATCATGGCAAAGAATGTGGAAAGACCCGTTATTTTTCCTTTGTCAAATCCAACGACGCAAAGCGAAGCAACACCGTCTGATTTGATGAAATGGACTAATGAAAAAGCCGTCATAGGCACAGGCAGCCCATTCGCGCCCATATTAAAAAGCGGAAATTTATTTCGTGTCGATCAAACAAATAATTGTTATATTTTCCCTGGTATTGGTTTAGGACTTATCGCTGTCAAATCAAAATTTGTCACTGATAAAATGTTTATGATAGCAGCGATTGCACTTGCTGAATGCTCACCAGCTAGATCGAATCCTAAGGAAAATCTTTTACCGCCATTAGCGGAAATACGTCAGGTCTCTTTTAAAGTAGCTTGTGCAGTGGCACAAGAAGCAATCGCTGCAGGGTTAGGAAAATTACCTGACGGTGTGACACTAGAACAACAAATACTAAATAAAATGTGGGAACCTAATTATTTGCCTTACAAAAAATCATGAAGTGAAACCCATTCCCGGATTTTCGCAGTGCTCAATCCGGGCTACATCCTATTTCGAATAATATAACTCTTTAATGTGAAAATAAAAAATGTCTAACAAATTTCAAAGTCATCTCGTAAAACAACATTCGAATAAACCAGCACGTATCATGAAAATGACAACACCGCATGGTGAGGTCACCACACCTGCATTTATGCCAGTAGGTACTCGTGCCTATGTTAACTTCATGACACCAGAAGAATTAACGAATGCTGGCAGTCAAATTATTTTAGGTGGAAACACTTATCACATGCTTTGCTCTCCAGGCACTGACATTATTCAAAGTGCAGGCGGTATGCATCAATTTATGAATTGGCATAAACCCATGCTGACAGATAGTGGAGGCTTCCAAGTATTTAGTTTATCTAAGAATGGAAAAATTTGTAAAATCGACGACAAAGGGGCGCACTTTAAACATCCTAACAGTGGACAGATAATTCACCTCACGCCTCAAAGCTCTATCGCCACACAAAAAATAATAGGTGCTGACATCATCATGGCATTTGATGAATGCACACCTGAAGCGGGTGGTCGTGAAGCAGCTCTTGCTGCTATGGATAGAACACATAGATGGTTACTGGAATCTAAAGAAGAGCACGAAAAAAATCCTCATTCTGCCTATGGATTTAAACAAGCATTATTCGGCATCATACAGGGCGGCAGTCATGAAGATCTCAGACAACTGAGCACACAAAAAATCTTAGATGCAGATCTCGATGGTATAGCGATTGGTGGTGAAATCGTTGGTTTTGATATGAAAAAAACGGAAGAAATTATCGATTGGGTCAGACCCATGCTGCCAGATAATAAAATTCGTTACACCATGGGTGTAGGATTAAATCCACAAGACTTAATTGATGTCGTCGCAAAAGGCATTGATATTTTTGATTGCGTTGCACCTACACGTAACGCACGTCATGGTTCTTTATATCACGGTCATCCTGTCATTCAAGATGATTGGGTACGCTTTGAAAGTGAGATGGAAAAAAGCCATCTGGCAATTAAAAAAAGTATTTACGCAAAGGATGAAAACCCTATTCTTGAAGGCTGTGAGTGTTATACCTGCAAAAATTACTCACGCGCTTATTTGCATTTTCTTTTTAAAGACAAATCGGTGGCTTATAGTCAGCTCGCTTGCATACACAACATTCATGTCATGCAACATGTCTGTCACACTATGCGAGATATCATCTCTCAGCATTCGTCCATCTAACTTTTAGTTATAAAAATATACAATAATATATTTACTCTATTAGAAACATTATGTTATAAATGTAAAACCATTTAATTAGTAAATGGTTTTCTATTTTCAACAACATTTAAAGGAATGAATATGAAACATGTAAAGGAAGCTAAAGCACACACAAAAACAATTTCTGCAAAAATCAAACTTGCAGTAAAAGAACTGAAAAAAATGCGCAGCGAATTAAAGAAATGTAAAGCTGCAGAAAAAGCTGCTGCTAAAGCTGCTAAAAAGAAACCCGCTAAAAAAGCTAAAAAATCAGTAAAGAGAAAAGCTAAGAAACGCACAGTTAAAAAAGCTAAATAATTTAAACGAGTAACACCTTTATGTCCCTTCTCCCATAAATGGGAGAAGGCACCCATCAGTCAGCAAGCGAATTTCAACTGTTAATTAAATAGTTCGGCAAAAAAATCCTTCATTGCAAGCAGCGCTCTTTCTTCCGAACGTGAATTATAAACCGTACCAAAAGCATCATCATTCGCCATAGGATTGGTAAATCCATGTTTAGTGTTGCCATAGAGATGAAATTGCCAATCCACCTTTGCGCTATCCATTTCTTGCTGAAACGCTAAGACTTGTTCCGTTGGTACCATAGGATCATTGTATCCATGCAAAGCAAGAACCTTAGCCTTTATAGGCTGTGTACTCAAACCTTGAGGAGAATTTAAAAGTCCATGAAAGCTGACTACACCTTTGATATCCGCCCCGCTGCGTGCCAAATCTAAAACACAAAGCCCGCCGAAACAAAAACCTATACCACCTATTCTGGCAGCATCAACATATTCTAACTTCTTAGCAGCATTTAACGCGGCAATAACGCGGTCTCTTAATAATCCCCTGTCAGAAGCTAAAGGAGTCATGAGCTTAATATTTTCTTCTTTACTCTTACCTACAACACCCTCACCATACATGTCTACTGCAAATCCTACGTAACCCAATTCTGCTAGCATTTCAGCTTTTTTATCAGCAAATCCGCTACGCCCTGTCCAATCAGGAAAAACGAGAACGAGCGGTCGTTTGTTTGTATTTGAATTATCGTAAGCGCAATAACCAACTAAATTTGTTTCAGCATGTTGATAATTAATTATTCCTGTCTTTAGCATAGACATTCCTCACGCACATTCCGTTGCATTATCTGAATTTTCTTTTTTCACTGCTAAATTTTTCCCTAATATAGCTTTAGGAACGTTTCTGACATCAGAGATAATATGAAGCTTTTCCATCAATTTAAGTATGTAGTAAGTAATATCCACTTCCCACCACATAAAACCTTGTCTTGCAGCACTAGGATAATGATGATGATTATTATGCCAGCCTTCCCCTAAGGTCAGTAAAGCTAACAAAAAACTGTTATGACTATTATCTTTGGTTTCAAATCTGCGTTTTCCATAAATATGTGAAATTGAATTAATGGTTACGGTTGTGTTGAAAAGCACAATTGTTGAAATACTAAATCCCCATACAAGCATTTGAAAACCGCTAGTGCCCAATGAAGGCATAAAGTGATGCAGCAAACTGCCTGCAATATACAAACACAAGGCTAATAACATAGGAACTAAGCCATCAAATTTATCTAAGAAAACCAATTCAGGAAACTTAGTTAAATCAGCAACTCGTTCAGGATTGTAATAATAATTTTTTTCAGAAAGAAACCAACCCACATGACTCCATAAAAAACCATGCTGCACAGGAGAATGGGCATCTTCGGGTTGATCTGACGCTACATGATGATGTCTATGATGCGTCGCCCACCATAATGCTCCACGCTGAGCAGCGCTTGCGCCCATGATGGCAAAAATGAATTGCCAGAACCGATTAGCTTTATAGGTACGATGTGAAAAATAACGATGATAAAAAGCGCCAATAAAAAATACTCTCACCACCCACAAAACCAATGCTGTAATCACTGCTACAGCACTATAACCTACAAAAAAAACCAATAAACACGAAAGATTCAATAAAATGAAGGGTAACGCCCTAATCCAGTCAATTTTATCTCGATAAACGGCTTTGCTGTCATATTCATTACTATTAGAAAACCACTTATATAGTGAACTAAACGCTTGCTTCATTTAGATATCCTCCTCTGAACAATTATATCTAACATATCTCGTGCGCCCATAAGATCATAAAATGGCCTTTTTCACAAGGATAATAGCTAAGATGGGAATAGATGTAGCAGACTTCGACGAGCATCCATTTGCCTATAAATGGTCATAAATAGTACGAGCTAAAAACATCTGGTTTTCATTTGCCAACACACTTAATATTATCTTAATGTTTATGTAATACGCTTATAGTTTACAAGAGGCTGCAAGGAGAGAAAGCCATGACCAACCGTTATCAACCGCCTACTGCAGAAGAACTTCAACAATTCTGGAACAATCTTGATAACATCTATGACGGCACGAATGGAAAACGACTCACACAAATTCAACTCTTAAAAAAAATTAACGAAAAAAAATCTCTTCCAACAAATGTTTTATTAGGCATATTATTTTTTCTTTTAAAAGATATTGCCCATGAAAACAATAGTTACGGAATGTTCAAGTCTGGCAGCACTTTACTTAAAAGATTAGAAAAAGTTTTAAAAATTTCCAATACAAATAAGCCATCCGATGCTAACAAAATTATTTATTTATCCGATTTACAAAAATATATTAACGAAAATAATATCATTTTACCTGGCTACATTAATTCCCAAACTCTTTGTAATGAAATAAATATCTTTTTAAAAAAACTAATCGACAAATCTGTGGCTGATATTACTATTCTTCTTAAAAAACGTCCTTCAGCAGAAGCATTTTTAAAAAACTTTGCAGCATTACCTGATGAATATAACAAGAATAAAAAATCAAACAGCGTTAGAGAAAAACACATTGATTTCATCAAGGCATTAGAAGAACAATGCATAGAAAATCGTTTGGGTGTTGAGCAGATATTCTCATCTTTTGGATATGCTGTCAGATTCGGTGCATTACTCTATATTATGACCCTCATTGAATCCGAATATTTGTTAACGTCTCCTGAAAATAGTTATCTCTATCGGTTATGTCAACAAGCAACAAACATACATCGCACGAGTGACGTTTCCCCTTTGGATAAGTTTTTATATTTTTCAGAATTTTTTAATTTTATACCCAAAATAAATCCCGTACATCACGAGCATAATTGCTGGCAGGATAAAGGATTCAGAGAGGGTAAAAATTTCTTTTTAGATATGCAAAAAACTCTCACTGAATTAATGAAATCCCAACTCGCCCTCATCGATAATACCGATACACACCCTCATCTAGCGCGTGTACGCGAAATGATATTGAGCACAACACAGTTTGGTGTAAGCTTATGTTCGCCTAATGTTGCTAAAAATCTATTAGAATTTGATCTTGCAAAAAATGTAATTAGCGGCGGTGCTGGTATGTTGGGTTTTGCATTCTATGGTCCTCAAGGTGCAATAATAGCGAGTCAATTGGGCGCATTAGTCGAAGAACGTTTAATACCAACCACTATACATAGAATTACCGGTAAAATTTTCCAAAAAATAGGAACTGTTGTGGGTCAAACCACAGGCCAAGTCGTTTATCTTACATTCAGTTTACCACTAGATGCCTTTCATTCTTTCCTAGGCTTAACTGGCATAATGAATCGCAAAAAAAATAACGGCGACTTAAAACCCTATGATGATAAAGAATGGATAATGGCGTTACTTAATTTGCCCGACTCCGTATTCCCGGAAAGCAAAAAAACAGTGATACGCAGTGTAGAACTGATTCCAGAAATTACTCCGATTATTGCTAACGATCAATCAGCCTTTAAAATCGAACCGCGCTCGTCAACAAGCATTAGATTGTGAAACTTGCTAACGCATTAGGGTATACACACATCTTTTGTGTTATATAGGTTGGGTTGAGTGCCTTTTACGAAACCCAACATAACTGAGACAGGAGAACAAAGGTTTTCTTTTTTTTAATCCCCAACAAGTCAGCAGTCTTGCATAGTTGTTGGGGATTAAAAAAAAAGAAAACCTTATTCTCCTATAACATACAGTTATAACAAATAGAAAAAGCTTATCTTTATAACAATACATAACACCATGCACGTGGCTCGAGATTTATTTCCAAATCTGCGGCCCCATCAAAGTCCATTCCCAATAAAGAATTTTCTCTATAGGTTGCTCAGTCACAACCGCAGCTGTGTAATCAGGATGTGCTGCAAATGTTTGTAATGACCAATTCGTTTTTTCAAGCTGCAAGGAAAATACTCTTTTAGTTTCTTTAATAGGTACTGTAAAACTTTCTAACGAGTAATGAACACCTAAGCCCATCGCTTTTATCACAGCTTCTTTATTCGCCCATATTTGATAAAACGTTTTAGCTTGCTGCGCTAATGAAACCTCTTGTAAGCCAGCATACTCTTGCTGACTAAAATAACGTTTTGCAACGGCATCTTCATAAGTTGACTTTATTTTTTCAATATCCACACCTATAGGAAATCGTTTGGTCACTGCAAAAACAGCCATATCATGAGAATGTGATACATTAAATTCTACATCATTATCAGCTATATATGGTTTACCGTGAGCAGTATACGAAAACTGAATCTCTTGTGGCTCTATCAATAAATAATATGAGAGTATGCAACGTAAAATACCTCTCGCAGCAATAAAACGCTGTTTATGGATAGGAAATTTAAACTTTTCTGCACGCGCAATTTCATCTGGGCTTAATACAGCAAAAAACTCGCTCAATTGTTCTTCAGTAACTGAAAGCGCTGCACGCCAAAGTGAAACTTCGTTTGGATTTAAAACAAAAAAATTATATCTTTTTTTCACGGTATATACCTGTACACTTTTGAATGCGTGCATCTTAACACAGATTAGCCCCATTCAGTAAATCAGACTATAATTGAACCTCACACTATCTAGGAGAATACCATGACCACAATTACACTAAAAAATAATCCCGTCCACACCAAGGGTAGTTTGCCAGCAGTAGGCAGTACAGCGCCTGATTTTTCTGGGACTAAAACTGATTTATCTCAGATCAGCTTGCAGGATTATGCGGGTAAAACCATAGTATTAAACATCTTCCCCAGCGTAGATACTTCGGTTTGTGCTCTAGGTGTTCGTCATTTTAATAAAATGGCAACGCAACTAAAAGATACTGTTGTTCTGTGTATTTCCGCTGATCTTCCTTTTGCGCAAGCACGATTCTGCGGGGCAGAAAATCTTGCGAATGTAATTCCTGTTTCAATTTTTCGAAATACAGACTTTGGTGACAAGTATGGAGTGACTATGATAGATGGACCCTTAGCAGGATTGCTTTCACGCGCTGTCGTCGTGATAAATAATCAAAATAAAATTGTTTACACACAGCAAGTCAAAGAAATATCAAGTGAAGTCAATTACGATGAAGTGTTATCTTTTTTAAAAAATAATTAAGTGTAAATTGTAGTTGGGTTACTATCCTTGCGGATCTAACCCAACCTACATTTTTTTATTAAATTAACTTAAATTTAAAGTACATTCGTCCATAGGTCGTGGCACTTCTGGAATAGCGTTAGGTAATTCGCCTAATCTCAAGCGATGATTAATATCAGCGATGACACCAGGTAAATCAGCGATAGAAGGAATCACATAATGTGCGCCGCTATTTTTGAGAATTGCAGCCGAATGCTGACGCTTTTTTTCTAAAGTGGCTTTATCAATAGACGCTGCCTCTTCAAGACTATTTATTCCTACATAATTACTATAATCTGATACACCCACAGACCAACAGCCTGCGTGCAAACCTTCTCCCACACCTGACACCGTGTCATCTACTTTTACCACTAAACGAGGATTTGAAACACCAAGTAAATCCATATTTCTATAAAGCATAAACGGTTGTGGGCGCGTGCCATTAATGACTTCATCGCCTGTTACAGTTACATCAAATTTACAGCCTTGTTTAGCCGCTTCAGCAATTAAAATATCTGCCATAGAACGAATAAAACCAGTCGTCGCACCTATTTTAATGCCATCACGTCTTAATGACTGCACAACATCTGCTGTGTGTGGAAGCAATTCGCCATAATTTTTAATACAATACAATTGAATAGGTACAAAGTTTTCAAATAACAGTTCAAGATCTTTTGTATTTGGATTTCGACCATAATAATTTTTCCATTTTTGTTTAACGGATTCCATCTGCAATATGGCTTCTATATGTTTTTTCTTATGTAAGCCCATAGGTGCACGTGCTTCATCCATAGTGATATCGATATTGCTTGCTTTAAATGCCTCAACAAATGCAACAGCTGGTGCTATCACATATTTATCTGTAGTCGTACCACTAAAATCTAAAACAGCCGCTTTAATTGTTTCATTTGTAGTGAGTATTTTTTTCAGTTGGGGCGAAGCTAGGCGTTGTGCTGCTGGCAAACGTAACACAGGATTTGATTTAGCCGCTGTGGTTATTGCACGTGATATGAGTCTAAACATAAGATACATTCCTTGATAATTAACATATTCCTAATTAGGCCGATTATCATAAAAGGATTTTTATCAAGGCTCAATCATTAATTATAATAAAGATTATATTCGAGCTCACTAGGCGTGATGAATCATAAAGGCTATAATGCTCCACTATTTGCAACAGAATTATATGAAAGGTGCATATGCAACATTTTCACTATCAAGATGACGAGCTCTACGCTGAACAAATCCCATTACATGCCATCGCCAAAGAAATAGGAACGCCTTGTTATGTATATTCGCGTGCAGCTATAGAAGAAAATTGGTTAGCATTTGATAATGCACTACAACACAAACCCCACCGTATTTGTTATGCTGTGAAAGCAAACTCTAATATCGCAATTTTAAATTTGCTCGCTAAATTAGGCTCAGGTTTCGACATAGTTTCTATTGGTGAATTAGAAAGAGTCATTGCAGCTGGCGGTGATCCCAATAAAATAATTTTTTCTGGTGTAGGTAAATCAAAATCTGAAATTCAACGTGCTCTTGAAATTGGCATTTACTGTTTTAATGTTGAATCAGAACCAGAATTATCGCGTATAAATGATATCGCTCTACAAATAAATAAAATTGCCCACATCAGTTTACGCATTAATCCTAACATAGATGCAAAAACACATCCTTACATTGCAACAGGTTTAAAAGAAAATAAATTTGGGATAGAAATCGAAAATGCATGGACACTCATAACAAAAATAAAGAATTTAACTCATATCAAATTAATTGGCATTTCTTGCCATATTGGTTCACAACTGACTGAACTAGATCCTTTCATAGAAGCACTAGACCGCATACTAGAGTTAGTAAAAATAATTAAAGAAAAAAATATTAACTTACAACATATCAATATAGGCGGCGGTTTAGGTATACGTTATCACTCAGAAAATCCACCGACTACAAAACAATATATCACTGCTATTTGTGAACATTTATCGCATTCAACACTTGAAATCATTATTGAACCAGGCCGAGCAATTATTGCAAATGCTGGCATGTTACTCACAAGAGTCGAATATTTAAAATGTACTCCTCATAAAAATTTTGCTGTCGTGGATGCAGCAATGAATGACCTATTACGTCCTGCATTATATGATGCGTGGCAGAATATATTACCCATTAAACAAGACATAAAACCGGATAAAACACTTTACGATATAGTTGGCCCTGTTTGTGAATCTGCCGATTTTCTCGGTAAAGACCGTTTACTCTCACTCTTGCCTGATGACATACTCGCTATTCAAACTGCTGGGGCTTACGGATTTTCTATGAGTTCGAATTACAATTCTCGCCCGCGTGCTGCTGAAGTGTTAGTGGATAAAAATAAATTTCATGTGATACGACAACGTGAAACAATTACTGACTTATTTGCTCTAGAAAAAATTGTGCCATAGCCTATACAAGGATAAAAAATGGATTTCACCTTATCTGAAGATCAACTTGCTTATCAAAATACCGCCAAACAATTTGCATTACAAGAAATGGCACCCTATGCAAAAGAATGGGATGAAGAACATATATTCCCTATAGACACCTTACGCAAAGCAGCACTGTTAGGCTTTGCGGGAATCTGTATGCGAGAAGATGTAGGCGGCAGCCAATTAACACGTTTAGACAGCGCACTCATTTTTGAAGAATTAGCAACAGGTTGTGTCTCCACTGCTGCCTATCTTTCTATACACAACATGGTAGGCTGGCTCATAGACCAATATGCAAGTGAAGAATTAAGACTACACTGGTTACCTAAATTTGCAAGCATGGATGTACTCAGCAGTTATTGCCTCACTGAACCCGGTTCTGGATCAGATGCAGCCTCTCTCAAAACCACAGCGGTACGTGATGGTGATTATTTTATTTTAAATGGTACTAAAGCTTTTATCTCTGGTGGTTCTGTCAGTGATGTGTATGCATGCATGGTACGCACAGGTGGTGAAGGACCAAAAGGTATTAGTTGTATCTTAGTTGAAAAAAACACTACAGGTTTATCATTCGGAAAAAAAGAAATGAAACTTGGTTGGCACAGCCAACCCACTACCATGGTTTTTTTTGAAAACTGCCGTGTCCCTGCAAGCAATCTGATTGGCAACGAAGGACAAGGATTTAATATTGCATTGTCTGCATTAAATGGCGGAAGAATTAATATTGCTGCTTGCTCATTAGGTGGTGCAAAAACATGTTTGTCACTTGCTCGTGATCATATGTTACAACGCCAGCAATTCAAGAAAAAACTCGTTGAGTTCGAAGCATTACAATTTAAATTTGCTGACATGATCACAGATTTAGAAGCAGCAAGACTCATGGTTCACAAAGCGGCTGACAGCTTGCATCACAATCATCCTCAAGCAGCTATGTATTGCGCGATGGCAAAACGCTTAGCAACAGATACGGGTTTTCAAATTTGTAATGATGCTTTGCAAATTTTTGGGGGATATGGATATACTTGCGAGTATCCGATTGAACGCTATTTTCGTGATCTTAGAGTGCATCAAATTCTAGAAGGCACTAATGAAATTATGCGATTAATTATTTCACGTAATGCATTAGATGAAAGTTTTTTGATTATGTAATCAATGTAGGTTGGGTTGGGGGGGGGGGGGGGGGGGGGCGCCCCCCCCCCC
>JARLJN010000175.1 GCA_031291255.1 Gammaproteobacteria bacterium | reverse complement strand
ATACAGTATTTTAAAACCATCTGCATATCATTATTCTACATTCATAAAAAAATAAGTAGTCAGTGTGAATAATGTGAATAACTAGCTACCAATCCCTGTCATTCTATTACTGTGCGCGGCTCAGGTTAACTCCCCTTTTCTTTTGAGAAATTCATAATCTCATCATTTTTCATGACAAAAAATTGCGTAATAATCACCAGAAAAATGAAGAAACAAATAATAATCCCAATATTTCGGAATGATCCTTGATAACAATAACCAGCAAGCTGAAGGCTAAGAGCGCAGAAGATAAGTCGAGAGCCCTGAAGTACTGCTGATATCCGCCCTTTTGCTTGAGGCATAAAGTTCAAACATAGGGGATAAAGTATATTTGACGGTATCTGACCAATGATAAATAGAAGAAATGCGAGAGTAATAATCAATGGATTGGTGCTATTTACTAAAGTGACCGATGCAATACTAATTAGTCGCTGGCGCGAAACACCCCATAAAATAGTCTTCCACGCTTAAAATAAGTCTACGCATTAACCACATGCTCATCTTTTTTCCCAACCCCCTTGATTATCCAGAGATAAATGATTAACTTCTCGACTTTATCAAACACACAAAGTTAAATTGGAGGGGTTATGGCTAAAAAAAACGCGGTAGAAGTTCACGAAGAGGAGTTTTTTGATTTTAGTGCTATGGATAACTCATACGATGAGGAAACAATGGTCGGGATAATGAGCGGTATGCTTGAGGCTAGTAACAATCAAATGATGATGGCCATTGAGCTGACAAAACTAATTGTTGCAAATAATCCTGTTAAGAACATGGAAGACCATGTGTTTTCTGTTTTTAAAAGAGCAACAAAAGTGGTTGGTGAAAATTTTGCCTTGAAAAATATCATGGAGCAAATGGGACGATAACATTGATGTTTGATAGTGTTATTTTAATGGACTGACGTGAAGGTTAGATAATGAGTATCTGTCAATCTGGATTGGGCTGTAAAGTAGAAGCAAGAAAGGTATTAGTTGATGTCAATGTAAATCATCCTCTGGTTAGTTTATCCCAATCTCTACCTTGGGAAGCACTTGTTGATACCATCCTGCCTGATCTTAAAAAAACAAAAAAAGGCTGTTGGTGGTTAGGGCGGAAATTAAAAGTCCGCATACATTTAGGAGTGTATTTGCTACAACAGCTCTTTAACAAAACAGATCGACAAATTGAATATGATGTAAAAGATAATGCAGCCTATCAGCTTTTTTGCGGCATAGGCATTGTTGAAAAATGGCATGTACCTGATCATACAAAAATTGAAGCATTTCGATCAAGATTAAGTGAACAGACCCAACAATCGTTGGCGAACCTTATAGTTAAACAAGCGGTTTCGCTTGGTTTTGCTGACCCACGTAACGTTGATATTGACTCCACAGTGCAAGAAGCCAATATGCACTATCCAGCGGATAGTTGTTTATTAAAAAAACTGGGAGGTATGTCAAATAAGGTGGCTCATTTTTTAAATAAAACATTGCAGGGTTGCCTCAATAAACCGCTTGTGGTCAATATGAAAAGAATAAGCTCTGCATCAAGGGATTATTTTTTCTTACCCAAAAACGCAGCAAAAGAGGTGAAGAAGTATAAGATGATGACTTTGTTAAATGTTGTTATTGAAGAGACAAGTGCTGTGATAAACCGTTGTAAACATTTAAGCGTTGATTTTATTGCCAAAGTACCATGGGGTATTAAGCGTACAATTGAGCAAATCAATACACTGGCAGAGCAGTATATTGAAGATGTTAGCTATTTTTTAACCGAAGGAGCAGTTGCCTCAGCAAAAGCACTTTCATTCCATTTAAAGGAAGTTGCTTGCTTCACAAAAGGCAAGCTTGGGAAGAAATACCAATTTGGGCGATGTATTCAGCTCGGTCGTATTGATGGGAATTTTTTGTTTGTCACAAAATCTACTTCCATTCATATGGCCGATAAGACATCTCTCCCTGCTATTATTGAATGCCACCAAAAACTCTTTGGTAGTGCAAAAATAAACTCAGTTGGAACTGATAAAGGATACTACAGCGCGGCCAATGAAACATATTTGAAGAAAAAAGGAGTCAATGAAATTGCAATTCAGAGACCAAAGAATATTAAAGTGCAACCGATCAATCCACTGTCAAAAGAGCGTGAAGAAGAATTAGTTAATCGCCGCTCAGGCATCGAACCTCTGATTGGTCATGTCAAGCATGGTGGTCAGCTTGGAAGAAGTCGTATGAAATCAGATAAAGGAATTGAATCTTCCGGGTATACTGCAGTACTTGGGTTTAATATGAGACAACTTATTAAGTGCCAAAAACCACCAAATAGGCTAAATACTGCGTGAGTTAGTTTCGCGCCAGCGACTAATTATAGGTTATTAATTTACTGAATTTAATGGCTATATAATTATACTTGATTTTGATGGAAAGAAAAAAATGAAATTATTTACTAATAAAAAAATTTATGAAGATATTTTTTACCTCACTGCAAACTTCAATAGTGACGAATT
>JARLJN010000174.1 GCA_031291255.1 Gammaproteobacteria bacterium | reverse complement strand
GAGGCTATTACCAAGATTCCTAATCCCATCGACAAAGCCGGCTGGAGCAAAGACTATACAGTCGGCTACAACTTGGGCTTTAAGGATAACTACATCGACAGCTATAACGAAGAGAGATTCAAGTGCTTACAAAAAAACAACTGACCAAAAATTGGGGTTTTTTGAATTTCTCAATAACATATTTTGGGTAGCGCCCTTGAGTAATCGATTAATTATGAAAATTCTCTTTTTATGCGTTGTTCTGGGCTTCATTGCAGACTATTCTAGAGGTTTTCATTACTAAAGCGGTTTATATCTGGGAGCCTGACAGCCAAACATAAACCGATAAAAGCATGATTAGAATGCAAATAACTTTTTATAAAAAAGCAATTCGTGCATTTAAGATAAGTACAAAAGAGGGAGTAGTGGCGAGAAATGCAAAAACCCGCCACATTTGCCATCGTTTACATTTGTTGGAGTAGATCAAATGTTTATACTTGGCAATGATAAGATTATTTTGAATTATATAATGGTTTCTAATTTCTATATATTTATCATTTTAGTTATTATAATTCAGACAATATTCGTAATTTTATAATATGTGCTTTTAGATGTTAATAAAATCTATACTAACACCTATTTTCTTTTCTGCAGGTCAGGTGCTCAAACGATGCTATATCACAGTTTAGATATTAAAAGAAAGAGCACTCGAAACAGAGGACTATATTTTGACAAATGGGGCATCCCAAGCAAAACGAAAGTTAATCAATAAGAGTAAACATTTTTACAAAACGGAGAGGTAACCATGATAATAACCCCAATCTACTCGTGTAGGAATTGCAAAAAGACATACCCAGGCGCTAAACAGGAAATCGCAAACGGACAGCTTGAAAACTTTGTTCGCGCTGCAAGGTTTACCCTTGGAACTCAAGATCATGTATTCAGGATTGCAGGAAAGACGATCCAGATGTCAGATTTACATCAATGCAATGATCATGAAGTCGCTTTAGCGAATTTTATTAAATTACAAGTAGAGAAGTAAATAATGGAGGGTGTGGCGAGAAATGCAAAAACCCGCCACATTTGCCAATTTGACATTTGTTGGAGTAGTCAAATGTTTCTACTTGGCAATAATATAATTGTTTTATGATAATTTAAATGTTTGGAAGTGTTCGAAGCCAACAAAATGACCAATTTGTTGGGTTTGATACTTACATCATTTTACCAGTGTAAAAGTTAAGACAGTTTAGAAATCGAAGCTCTCACATCTTCAAGCACTTGCAAGGCCAAGGTATTACTAAGGCAGAGGTCTTCTAGGAAATCTATTACGTCATCTTTACAAGTATTCACGTATCGTTCAAGGTCAGTTTGTTCGAGCTGAGATAAAAATGAGTCTAATTC
>JARLJN010000173.1 GCA_031291255.1 Gammaproteobacteria bacterium | reverse complement strand
ATGGCAAAAGCAGTATTTGAACGAAATAAGCCCCATTTAAACGTAGGCACCATAGGCCACGTAGATCATGGTAAGACAACGTTAACAGCGGCATTGACGAAATGCATGGCTGATAAGTTTGGAGGCGAGGTTCTAGGTTACGATCAAATTGATAAAGCTCCTGAAGAAAGAGCTCGTGGTATTACGATAGCAACAGCGCACGTAGAATATCAATCTGATAAAAGACACTATGCACATGTTGACTGTCCTGGCCATGCTGATTATGTGAAGAACATGATTACAGGTGCTGCACAGATGGACGGAGCTATATTAGTATGTTCAGCAGCAGACGGCCCAATGCCACAAACACGTGAGCACATACTGTTGGCACGTCAAGTAGGCGTACCTTATATAGTTGTATATTTAAATAAAGCAGACATGGTAGATGATAAAGAATTATTAGAATTAGTAGAAATGGAAGTAAGAGACTTACTCACTAGCTATGATTTTCCTGGAGAGAAGACGCCTGTAATAACAGGATCAGCATTGAAGGCGTTGGAAGGAGATCAGAGTGAAATAGGAGTTCCATCCATAGTTAAATTAGTTCAAGCAATGGATGAATACTTTCCACAGCCAGAACGAAAGATAGATCAACCATTTTTATTACCAATAGAAGATGTATTCTCTATATCAGGCCGTGGAACAGTCGTGACAGGTCGCGTAGAAAGAGGAATAGTAAAAGTAGGTGAAGATGTTGAGATTATTGGGTTAAGACCAACGATCAAAACGACCTGCACAGGCGTAGAAATGTTCCGTAAGCTGTTAGATGAAGGCCGTGCGGGAGACAACGTTGGTGTGTTATTGCGAGGCACTAAGCGTGAAGATGTTGAGCGTGGTCAAGTGTTAGCAAAACCAGGTTCGATCACACCGCATACAAAGTTTGAGTCAGAAATATATGTTTTATCGAAAGAAGAAGGTGGTCGTCACACTCCATTTTTTAAAGGTTACCGTCCGCAGTTTTATTTTCGTACAACAGACGTAACTGGCGAAGTGCAATTACCAGAAGGAGTAGAGATGGTAATGCCGGGAGATAATATAAATATGGTGGTAACGTTGATAGCGCCAATTGCGATGGAAGAAGGCTTACGCTTTGCGATTCGTGAAGGTGGACGTACTGTTGGAGCTGGTGTTGTGGCTAAGGTTATCGAGTAATAATTATGACTACTGGAAGAAAAAACCAAAGAATACGAATTCGTTTAAAAGCTTTTGATCACAGATTGATCGACCGTTCGACACGAGAAATTGTTGAAACAGCAAAACGGACTGGAGCGCAAGTACATGGGCCCATTCCTTTGCCAACACAGATCGAACGATATACCGTGCTAATATCACCACATGGTGATAAAGATGCGCGTGATCAATATGAACTTAGGACTCATAAGCGGGTTGTAGATATTAACCAACCTACGGATAAGACTATAGATGCATTGATGAAGCTAGACTTAGCTGCTGGTGTTGACGTTCAAATCAGTGTAGATGTTGAAAATTAAAATTAAGCAAATTTAGTAAGTGCTTATTTAAGAGGCGGGTAGAAAATGACTATAAGTTTAGTCGGTCGAAAGTGTGGAATGACTAGGGTCTTTACTGAGGATGGTATATCAATACCAGTAACAGTAGTTGAGGTCTTGCCTAATCGTGTGACACAAATTAAGACCCAAGAAAATGATGGATATAAAGCACTACAGGTTACAACAGGTTCACGTAGACGATCGCGTGTAACTAAACCTGCAGCTGGTCACTATGCTAAAGCAGGTGTAGAGCCAGGTAAAGGTCTTTGGGAGTTTCGTTTAGATGAAATGACTAAACTCAATGATATAGTAGTAGGTTCAGAATTAAAAATTGACCTTTTTAACGATGTTACTTGGGTAGATGTAACAAGTACAAGTAAAGGTAAAGGTTTTGCTGGAACTATTAAGAGACATCATTTTTCTGCTCAAGATGCTACACACGGTAACTCAAGATCTCATCGGGTACCAGGATCTATAGGCCAAAGACAATCTCCAGGTAAAGTCTTTAAAGGTAAAAAAATGTGTGGTCAATTAGGTAATGTTCAGCGAACTATACTTTCACAAAAAATTGTAAGAATTGATGCTGAAAGAAATTTAGTATTAATCAAGGGCGTAGTCCCGGGTGCTCCAGGATCTGATGTGATTATTCGACCTGCAGTAAAAAAAGAGCGTCAAGGGGTGGTTAGCTAATGGAAATTCAATTACTTGGTTCAAAGTCTAAAAAACTTGAAGTGTCAGAGAATATATTTTCATGTGAATATAATGAGCCTCTTATTCATCAAGTTGTAACCGCTTTTTTATCTGGTGGTAGAGCTGGTACACAAGCACAAAAAACACGTTCAGAGGTTCGTGGTGGTGGTATTAAACCATGGAATCAAAAAGGTTCAGGGCGTGCACGTGCAGGTACAATCAGAAGTCCAATTTGGCGAAAGGGTGGCGTAACATTCGCTGCTAAGCCACGCAGCTATGAGCAAAAAGTAAATAAAAAAATGTACCGTGCAGCTTTAAGATCAATTTTATCAGAGCTATTACGGTTAGATAGATTGGTAGTAGTTGAATCTTTTTCAGTAGACTCACCTAAAACAAAAGATCTAATAACTCAGTTAAATAATCTTAAACTCAATAATAACTTATTGATTGTTACTGATAATGTAGATGAAAGTTTATATTTATCAGCTCGTAATTTAGTAAATATTGATGTGCGTGATGTTGCTGCTATTGATCCTGCTTCTTTGGTAGGCGCAGAAAAAGTACTTATCACTGCCGCAGCAATTAAGCAGCTTGAGGAAGTATTAAAATGAACCATGAACGCTTACTAAAGATTATTTTATCTCCACACATGTCTGAAAAAGCAGCAATTGCGACTGAAAAACGACGTGAATACGTATTTGAAGTTGCCAGTGATGCAAATAAACATGAAATTAAAAATGCAATTGAGCTTTTATTTAAAACTCAAGTAGATGCAGTAAGAATTGTTAATGTGAAACCTAAACCAAGACGTTTTGGTAAGGTTCAGGGCAAAAGCAAAGCTTGGAAAAAAGCTTATGTTAGTCTCATGGCTGGGCAAGAAATTAATTTTGCCGGGAGTAATTAAGCTAACTTATTGATAGTCACTGGCTGAAAACTATTCAAAATATCGCTTGTTGTGTGAGTTGATCTTTTCTTTAGATATATTCTGCAAGTCTATTAAATTAAAAAATCGTTAACGATTTTAGGCTTCTATCAAAATTATTGTTTTAGAAGCAAAAATTTGTTTCGTTTTGTAAACATGCCTATATAATAGCGCAGTTCCATTGCTAGGTTAGACATAAACCAAATACCGACCGAAAAAGAGTGATCGAGGAATATATGGCAATAGTAAAATCAAAACCAACCTCACCAGGGCGACGATTTGTCGTAAGGGTTTCTAATAGTGATCTTCATAAAGGCGAACCATATGCTCCGCTTCTTACGAAGAAAAATAAAACAGGTGGCCGTAATAATTTAGGTAGGATTACGTGTCGTCATATTGGTGGCGGTCATAAGCAACGTTATCGAGTAATTGATTTTAAACGTGATAAAGATGGCATTCAAGCTAGAGTGGAGCGTCTAGAGTACGATCCTAATAGAAGTGCACATATTGCATTAGTTCTTTATGCAGATGGAGAAAGAAGGTATATTGTCGCTCCTAGTGGTGTAAAGGCAGGTGATGAGATCAGATCAGGAAAAGATTCACCTATTAAGCCTGGTAATTGTCTACCTATAGCAAACATACCAATTGGTGCAACTATACATTGTGTGGAGCTTAAGCCTGGTAAAGGTGCTCAACTTGCTAGAAGTGCAGGAACATCTGTTCAATTAGTAGCACGTGAAGGCATGTATGCAACATTAAGACTTCGATCTGGTGAAATGCGTAAAGTGCAAACAGAATGTAGAGCAATCATTGGAGAGGTTAGCAATTCTGAACATAATTTAGTCTCATTAGGAAATGCCGGGGCTAAACGTAGAAGAGGAATTCGTCCAACTGTGCGAGGAGTTGCAATGAACCCAATCGATCACCCACATGGTGGTGGTGAAGGTAAAACTTCTGGAGGACGACATCCAGTATCACCTTGGGGTGTTCCAACAAAAGGATATAAGACTCGTAAAAATAAACGTACAGATCAGTATATCGTACGTGATAGACGCGGGTAATTTTGTTTAAAAGTTAATAATTAAGTGAGGATTGAAACGTGCCACGTTCAGTTAAAAAAGGACCGTTTGTAGATACGCATCTTATTAAAAAAGTGGAAGAGGCAGTTTCTTCTAGTAATAAGCGTCCAATAAAAACTTGGTCGCGAAGGTCTATGATATTGCCAGAAATGGTAGGGTTGACTATAGCGGTACATAATGGTCGCTTACATGTCCCTGTTTTCATTACAGAAAACATGGTAGGCCATAAATTAGGCGAATTCGCTGCTACACGTACCTTTCGAGGCCATTCTGGCGATAGAAAGGCTAAAGGTAAAGATGAACAAAAGTAATAAAGTTTGTAGGGGGTAAATAATAATGGAAGTCGCGGCTCGATTAAAATATGCCAGACTGTCTGCACAAAAATGCCGACTAGTATGTGATCAGGTTAGAGGTATGCCTGTTGACCGAGCATTAGATGTTTTAAAGTTTAGTACTAAAAAAGCTGCAGCAGTAGTTAAAAAAGTCCTTGAGTCAGCAATAGCAAACGCTGAACATAATCAAGGTGCTGACATTGATGAATTAAAAATTGCTAAAGTATTTGCTGACCAGGGATCTACTTATAAACGAATGCATGCTAGAGCTAAAGGGCGTGGATCTCGTATATTAAAGCCTACCTGTCATATAACTGTAATTGTGTCTGATGAGGAGTAATTAGAGATGGGGCAAAAAGTTCATCCCATAGGCATACGCTTAGGCATTGTAAAAGATTGGTCATCACGCTGGTATGCACCATCGAAAGATTTTGCAAACACCTTGTGTGCGGATATTAAAGTTCGTGAATACCTACATAAAAAATTGGCACAAGCAGGTATCAGCAGAATTCAGATCGATAGACCTGCGCGGAATGCAAAAATTACAGTTTATACTGCACGACCTGGTGTAATCATCGGTAGAAGTGGTAAAGAAATTGAAGTACTACGTGATGAGATTAATAAAATATTAAAAGTGCCTGTGCACATAAGTATTGAAGAAGTACGAAAGCCTGAGCTAGATGCAAAACTAGTAGCTGAATCTATCGCACAGCAACTTGAAAAGCGGGTAATGTTTAGACGTGCCATGAAACGTGCTGTTACAACAGCAATTCGACTGGGTGCTAAAGGCATAAAGATTTGTGTAAGTGGTCGCTTAGGTGGAGCTGAAATTGCTCGTAGTGAATGGTATAGAGAAGGTCGAGTTCCTTTGCATACATTGCGTGCTGATATTGATTATGGTCTAGGCGAAGCTTTTACTACATACGGTGTTATTGGAGTAAAGGTCTGGATCTTTAAAGGCGAAGTGATTGGTGACAAAGGGCAGGCTGAAAATGCAGTTGCTACTGAAAAAACTTCAGCGAAACAGGAGGAGTAACAATGTTGCAGCCTAAACGGACAAAATACCGTAAACAATTTAAAGGCCGTAATCGTGGTGTTGCCACCAGAGGCAATAAGGTTAGTTTTGGAGAGTTTGGTTTAAAATCTACTGAATTTGGTCGTATTACTTCTCGCCAAATTGAAGCTGCAAGAAGAGCTTTATCACGACATGTTAAACGTGGCGGTAAAGTATGGATACGTATTTTCCCTGACAAGCCTATATCAAAAAAGCCATTAGAAGTTAGACAAGGTAAAGGTAAGGGTAACGTTGAATATTGGGTGGCTCTAGTACAACCAGGCCGAATGATGTTTGAAATTGAAGGTGTTACAGAAGATCTAGCACGTGAAGCGCTTAGATTAGCTGCAGCTAAGTTACCTGTTAAATCAATATTTGAAACGCGGACGATAATGTAATGAATGCCACTGAACTTAGAAAAAAATCAGTTTTAGAGCTTAATAATGAAATTTTAGCTTTATTGCGTGAACAGTTTAATTTACGTGTACAGAAAGGTATTGGTCAATCACCCCTGCCTCATCTTTTTGGCAAGATCAGAAAACAGATTGCACGGATAAAAACCATACTAAGCGAGAGAGAAGGTTTATCATCATGACAGAGCAAAATGAACTAAATCGTACCGTTGTAGGTAAAGTAATTAGTGACAAGATGAATAAAACCATCGTTGTTCAAGTAGAACGCAAAATTAAACACCCTCTTTATGGTAAATATATTAAACGTTCTTCAAAAATGTATGCACATGATAGTGAAAATTTAGGAAAATTAGGCGATTTAGTCCTAATTTCTAATAGTAGACCTATTTCAAAGACAAAACATTGGGTTCTTGTAAAAGTAATAGACCAGGTTGAAAGCGATCAAACTGAATAATATTAATATATTTTCGTTTTTTTGTTTTTTTTATTTTTCAAATATACATGATAGTGATAGTATTGGCGGTCTTAATTTCCGTCATAAATTTGGAGTTAGAGCATGATTCAAACGCAGACGGTGCTTGATGTGGCGGACAATAGTGGTGCGCGTCGCGTAATGTGTATTAAGGTCCTAGGTGGATCACATCGTCGTTACGCAAATATTGGTGATATTATTAAAGTCAGCGTAAAAGAGGCTATACCCCGTGGAAAAGTAAAGAAAGGGGAAGTATTGAACGCTGTTATTGTAAGAACTTGCAAAGGTATTAGACGTCCTGATGGCTCAGTTATACGCTTTGATGAAAATGCTGTTGTGTTGTTAAATCCACAAATGCAACCGATTGGAACACGAATTTTTGGACCTATTACTCGTGAATTGCGAGGAGATAATTTTATGAAGATTATATCCTTAGCCCCTGAAGTACTATAGATGTTCATTTAGAGAGCAACAGAATGAAAAAGATAAAGAAAGGCGATGAAGTTGTAGTTATTACAGGTAAAGACAAAGGTAAGAGAGGCATTGTGTTGTCTGTTTTACTTAAAGGTAAAAAGCTTTTAGTAGAAGGAATTAATACTGCTAAAAAGCATGTTAAAGCTAATCCTAATGCAGACGAACGTGGAGGGATAGTTTTAAAAACATTACCTATCCAAGGTTCTAATGTAATGCTTTATAATCCAGCTACTCAAAAAGGTAGCCGTGTGGGGATTAGAGTTTTAGAAGATGGTCGCAAAGTGCGATATTTTAAATCCACTGATGAAGTGGTCGACGTAGGCGTATAAAAGCAGGGTGTGCCATGGCAAGATTACTTAATCTATATCGTGAAGATATAGTTGAAAGCTTAAAAAATAAATTTAAATATAAATCTATAATGCAGGTACCTCGTATTAATAAGATCACTCTTAATATGGGATTAGGTAAGGCGATGGAAGATAAGAAAATTATCGCATCTGCTATGGCTGAGCTAGAAAAAATTACCGGACAAAAACCTGTTGCAACAATTGCCAGAAAATCTATAGCTGGATTTAAGCTTCGTGAAGGCTGGCCTATAGGTTGTAAAGTAACGTTACGTGGTAAGCAGATGTATGAATTTTTAGATAGATTAATATCTATTGCTTTACCGCGAGTACGTGATTTTCGTGGTCTTAGTAACAAATCTTTTGATGGTCGTGGTAATTACAGTTTAGGCTTTAAAGAACAAATTGTATTTCCTGAAATTGAATACGATAAGGTTGACGCATTGAGAGGTTTAGATATTACTATCACCACTTCAGCGAAATCTAATAAAGAAGCACAAGCGCTTTTAGAAGCTTTTAATTTTCCTTTTAAAGAAAAAGATGCAGGATAAAATTCTATGGCTAAAGTTTCAATGGTTGAACGTGAAAAAAAGCGTACTCGCTTAAATACGAAATTTCGTGAGAAGCGTGAGAAGCTTAAAGAAGCAATAAGTAATGTTCATTTAAGTGATGAAGAGCGTTGGGAAGCTCAACAAGCATTGTTGGCTCTTCCGCGTGATTCGAGTCTATCACGACAAAGAAGTCGTTGTAGAATGTGTGGCAGATCTAGAGCCTACAATCGTTTAACTGGGTTATGTAGGATGCATATGCGTAGCGCAGTTATGAATGGTTTGGTGCCAGGTATGCATAAAGCCAGTTGGTAAATTCCACAAAGTTTAGAGGTGGTAAAGATGTCAATGCAAGATCCAATAGCTGATATGCTTACTCGCATACGTAATGCGCAAGCTGTCAACGAAATTGAAATAAAAATGCCATGTTCAACATTAAAATTGTCTATTCTGGAAGTGATGAAAGCTGAAGGATATATTGAAGAATATGAGCAAATAACTGAGTCAGGTAAGTCTGATATAAAGGTAAGATTAAAATACTATCAAGACCGTCCAGTTATCGACAAAATTAAAAGGGTGAGCCGACCCGGTTTGCGTGTTTATAAACGTAGTCATGAACTCCCAACTGTTTTAGCTGGTATGGGTATTGCAATTATCTCAACATCTAAAGGCGTGATGACTGAGAGAGCTGCACGAGCTGACAAGCTTGGTGGTGAAGTTTTGTGTACAGTTGAGTAATGGAGATTGTCATGTCGGTTATGTCTACATCAAGAGTAGGTAGAAAGCCTGTAGTAATCCCTACTGGGGTGAATGTAAATATTCAGGGTCAAGAACTAGCAATTAAAGGTCCGAAAGGAGACTTTCTTGTTACCATCCATCCTTTTGTACAGGTTTTAGTTGAAGGTGATTTAATAAAAGTACAATCTAATTCTGAAAGTGGATATTGCCGTAGTGGATCTGGCTCAAAGTTGCGTAGATCTATTACTGGCACTACACGTGCACAAATTTCTAACATGGTACACGGTGTCGCTCACTTGTTTGAACGTAAGCTACTTTTGGTTGGCGTAGGTTATAAAGCGCAAACTAAAGGAAATGTACTAGGTTTGACGTTAGGTTTTTCTCATCCAGTTGATTTTGAAATTCCTAAAGGAATTACAATTGAAACACCAACCGTGACTGAAATTATCATCAAAGGTAAAGATAGAAATATGGTTGGACTTGTAGCATCTAAAATTCGGAGCTACCGTGGCCCAGAACCTTATAAAGGTAAAGGTATTCGCTATTCTGATGAGAAGATCGTTAAAAAAGAAACGAAAAAGAAATAATAGGGTAGTGCTATGAATAAAAAAGTATCAAGATTACGCAGAGCTAAGCGTGGACGAATGAAGATTCAAGAGCAAGAATCTGTTCGCCTTTGTGTACATAGAACACCGCGTCATATATATGCTCAGATTATTGCTCCTACAGGATCCAGTGTATTGGTTTCAGTATCAACAATAGATAAAGAAGTGAAGACTGGTTTGAAATACACAGGTAACGTAGATGCAGCTAGGATAGTAGGTAAACTTGTTGCAGAACGCGCTATCAAAGCTGGTATTCGCCAAGTTGCATTTGATCGATCTGGATTTCAGTACCATGGTCGTGTTAAGGCTTTAGCAGATGCTGCTAGAGAAGGTGGATTAGAATTTTAAGGGTTTATTATGGCAAGTTATGACCAGTCGACAAAAAGTGATGGGCTTCAAGAAAAACTTGTAGCTGTTTCACGCAATGCAAAAGTAGTTAAAGGTGGTAGAATTTTCAGTTTTGCCGCTATAACAGTTGTTGGGGATGGAAAAGGACGTATAGGTTTAGGGCGTGGTAAAGCGCGTGAAGTGCCTGTTGCTATTCAAAAAGCTTTAGAAGCAGCACGCAAGAACATGCGCCAAGTTGTCCTTAATGAAGGCACTATACACTGCCAAGTGATTGGTAAGCATGGGGCGACTAGAGTATTTATGAAACCTGCTTCTGATGGTACTGGTATTATTGCCGGTGGAGCGATGCGAGCTGTTTTTGAAGTGCTCGGAGTTAAAAATGTACTAGCTAAAATAGTTGGATCTGCGAATCCAATTAATGTAGTTAGAGCTACATTAGCTGCTTTACAGCATTTGTCTACTCCTGAATACATTGCCGCAAAACGTGGTAAGTCTGTTGATGAGATTGTTAGGAATTAGTTATGTCTAGTATTAAAAAACTTAAAGTTACACTTGTTCGTAGCTTAAATGGCGCACTTCCTAAACACAAATTATGTGTTAAAGGGTTAGGACTACGCCGTATGCATCATCAAGTCATCGTTTCTGATCAGCCTTGTATACGTGGCATGATTAATAAAGCTTATTATCTTTTATCAGTAGAGGAGATATAGAATGTTCCTCAATACAATACAACCTGCACCTGGATCTAAAACAGCACCAAAAAGATTAGGTAGGGGTATAGCTTCTGGAAAGGGTAAAACCTGTGGTAAAGGTCATAAAGGCCAAAAAGCACGCGCAGGTGGTTACCATAAAGTTGGTTTTGAAGGCGGTCAAATGCCTTTGCAAAGAAGGATGCCAAAATCTGGATTTAGATCTAGAAAAGCATTAGTAAGCGAAGAAATACGTGTTTCTGATCTTAATAAAGTGACAGATAACATTGTAAGCTTACAAACCTTACTTGAGACTGGACTTATCCGAAATGACACTAAATTTGTCAAGATAATTGCGTATGGAAGCCTAGAGCGAGTAGTTAATGTTCGTGGCCTGTCTGTTAGTACGGGCGCACGTAAGATTATAGAAAATGCTGGTGGCACAGTCGAGGGATAAATGACAACAAATAGAATGAGTAGTAGCGCGTCTACAGGGATAGCAGATTTAAAACGTCGCTTGCTATTTGTCTTGGTTGCAATTGTGGTGTTTCGTATTGGATCATATATTCCTGTTCCAGGCTTAAATCCACAGCGTTTGCAAGAATTGTTTAACGCTCAACAAAGTAACATTATTGGATTATTCAATATGTTTTCTGGTGGAGCGTTAATGAGGTTTAGTGTATTTGCATTAGGAATAATGCCTTATATTTCTGCTTCTATCATTATTCAATTAGTTACTGTTTTATCACCAAAATTGTCAGAGTTGCGAAAAGAGGGTGAGGCTGGTCAGCGTAAGATAAATAAATATACTCGTTATGGAACCCTAGTTTTAGCAACGTTTCAGGCTATAGGTGTTTCTAAAATGTTGGGTGCACATGGAATCGCTCTTGATCCAGGGTTTGCATTTTATTTCACGACTACCCTCACTTTAGTTACAGGAACTTTGTTTTTAATGTGGTTAGGTGAGCAAGTTACTGAAAGAGGGATTGGAAATGGTATCTCTTTGATCATATTTTCGGGTATAATTGCGGGCTTTCCTGCTGCAATTGGTAGAACTTTAGAACAGGTTAGAGAAGGACAACTTCAGCTTATTGCTTTACTTTTGATTGTTGCAGCAGTAATTGCAGTGGTTGCTTTTGTTGTTTTTGTAGAGCGTGGACAAAGAAGAATCACAATTAATTATGCTCGCCGTATGCAAGGTGGAAAAATGTATTCTGCTAAAAGCAGTCATTTACCACTGAAAATTAACATGCCAGGTGTTATACCACCTATCTTTGCATCTAGTATTATTTTGTTTCCAGCTAGCTTAGCGCAATGGTTTGGTCATGGTAAAGGTTTAGAGTGGTTAGGTTCATTAGGTGTTGCTCTTCAACAACAAGGTCAACCTTTACATATGTTATTGTTTAGTATGGCAATTATCTTCTTTTGCTTCTTTTATACTGCTCTGGTTTTTAACCCACGTGAAACAGCAGATAATTTGAAAAAATCAGGGGCATTTATTACAGGGATACGTCCAGGTGAGCAAACCGCTAAATATATAGATGCTGTTATGACACGTTTAACACTTGCAGGGTCTATTTATGTGACGTTAGTGTGTTTACTACCCGAATTTATGATTTTGGCATGGAATGTTCCTTTTTATTTTGGCGGTACATCACTGTTGATTATTGTAGTAGTAGTAATGGATTTTATGGCTCAAGTGCAAGCTCATGTCATGTCCTATCAATATGAATCTTTGCTTAAAAAAGCTAATCTGCGTAGTGGTAGCACTGGATTAATGCGATAAATATACTTAAGTTTTAACATGCTGAATTGGAGTTTAATATGAAAGTTGGTGCATCAGTGAAAAAGATTTGCCGTAATTGCAAAATTATAAAAAGAAATCGAGTTGTTCGTGTGATTTGTAAAGAGAAAAGGCACAAACAAAAACAAGGTTAATGGTTGATTTTTCCATATATCAATATTACACTAGGCCGCTTTTGTGGTCTAAAGATTTAACGAGTTAGTTGTAGGAGTGATTGAATGGCAGCGCGTATTGCAGGTGTTAATATCCCTGTACAGAAACATATAGTCATTGGTCTTACATCCATTTATGGAATCGGTCGTAGCAGAGCTTCTGAAATTTGTGCGACAGTAAATGTAAGTCCCGATAAAAAAGCAAAAGATTTGACTGAAGCTGAGTTAGAGAATTTACGTGTAGAGATAGCGAAATTTCGTGTCGAGGGTGATTTGCGACGTGAAGTTTCTATGAATATCAAAAGGTTAATTGAGCTAGGATCTTATCGTGGTCTTCGTCATAGACGTGGCTTACCAGTTCGTGGCCAACGTACAAAAACAAATGCAAGAACTCGTAAAGGTAAGCGCAAAGGCAAGAATTAGTATACTTATCTAAAATTAGTGTAATCAGGAACTTTAATAGCAATGTCAGAAAATCAAACAACACCTGTAAAAGCTACTGCAAACCCTACAGTTAAACCTGGGGTTTTAAATACTGAGTCAATTGATGTAGGCTCTACGGCGGCTGCAAATCCTAGTACCGATGTGGCTGATGCATCTAAATCTTCCCGTTCTAGAAAGAAATCAAAAAAATTAGTTATTGATGGGATTGCTCATATCAGAGCGTCATTCAACAATACCATAGTGACTATTACTGATATTCAAGGTAATTCATTATCTTGGTCTAGTGCGGCTAGTTGTGGTTATAGAGGTTCTAGAAAATCTACTCCATATGCTGCTGGTGAAGCAGCAACAAAGGCTGCTCAGACTGTTATTGAAAATTATGGCATGAAGAATGTGCAAGTGCGTGTGAATGGGCCTGGGCCAGGGAGAGAATCTGCAATTAGATCTCTTCATACTGCAGGTCTAAAGATTTTGTCAATTTCTGATGCAACGGGTATTCCATTTAATGGTTGCCGTGATCCTAAAAAGCGTCGTGTGTAGGAGAGTGTAATGGCTAGATATTTAGGACCAAGATGTAAGCTGGCTCGTAGAGAGAAAGCTGATCTTTCATTAATGAGCGGAGTACGTTCATTAGATACAAAATGTAAATTGGATACCCCTCCAGGTGTGCATGGCGCAAGACGTGGCCGTGAAACTGAATATGGTGTTCAATTACGTGAAAAACAAAAAGTTCGTCGTATATACGGTGTTATGGAAAAGCAGTTTAGAAATTACTTTAAAAAAGCTGCTCGTTTAAAAGGCTCGACAGGTGAGAATTTACTTAAGCTGCTTGAGTGTAGATTAGATAATATTGTTTATAGAATGGGATTTGGTTCAACTCGGGCTGAAGCAAGACAATTAGTTAGTCATCGCGCGATACTTGTTAATAATAAAACTGTTAACATCCCATCGTATGAGCTAATGCCTGGTGATGTAATCAGCATTAAAGAAAGTAAGAAATCTCAATTACGTATTCAAGGTGCGCTTGCGTTATCTCAAGCTAAGCCTAGCTGTAGTTGGATTGATGTAGACCAGGGTGAGCTTAAAGGAACATTTAAGCAGCAGCCAGATCGTTCGGACCTTCCTTCAGATATTGTTGAGAAGCTAATTGTTGAGCTTTATTCCAAATAATTATTTTGGAGTTTATGAGGTTATTTCATGCAAAATAATCCATATGATTTTTTAACACCACGTGAAATAGATGTTGAGACGATTTCGCCTTTTCATGCGAGAGTAACTCTTGAGCCATTAGAGCGTGGGTTTGGTCATACATTAGGAACCACTTTACGTAGAATTTTATTATCTTCTATGCCGGGTGCCGCTATTACTGAAGTTAAAATTGATGGGGTATTGCATGAATACAGTACTATCCCAGGGGTTCAAGAAGATGTTATTGAAATTCTTCTAAACCTTAAAAATGTATCAATTAAGCTTCATGGTCGTGAAGAAGTAACACTACGATTAAATAAAAAAGGTGCTGGTGTTGTTGTTGCAGGTGATATCGAGTCAGAGCATGATGTTGAAATTGTGAATCCTGAACTTGTTCTTGCTCACCTTAATGATGCAGGTTCATTGAGTATGACTCTCAATGTTTCATTAGGCAGAGGTTATCAAACAGCGTCATCTAGAGAAAGTCTTCTTGATAGTGAAGATAAACAAACTATAGGTTCATTGCGTCTTGATGCTAGTTTTAGTCCGGTTCTTAGAGTTTCTTATAGCGTAGAAAGTGCGCGTGTAGAGCAACGTACTGACTTAGATAAGTTAGTAATTGACTTAGAAACGAATGGTACTCTAGATCCTGAAGAAGCCATCAGACGTTCTGCAACGATTTTACAACAACAATTAGCACCATTTGTTGATTTAAGGTCATCATTTGTAGCTAAAGAAATTAATGAACAGCAATCTATTAATCCTATTTATATTCGTCCAGTGGATGATTTAGAGTTAACTGTTCGTTCTGCAAATTGTTTGAAAGCTGAAAGCATATTTTATATAGGTGATTTGGTTCAACGTACTGAGAATGATTTGTTGAAAACACCTAATCTGGGTAAGAAGTCTCTGACAGAAATTAAAAATGTTTTGGCTTCTCATAATTTGTCTTTAGGTACAAGATTAGATAATTGGCCTCCTGCTCTTTTAAGAGAAAAAGAATAAGAGTAGTAAGCTAAAAATTGTAGGAGAGTTAGAATGCGTCATTGTAAAACTGGTAGGTATTTTGGTCGTAATAGCAGTCATCGTAAGGCTATGTTTAAAAATATGATGGTTTCTTTACTTAAACATGAGCTAATTACAACAACTGTAGCTAAGGCTAAAGAACTTCGAGGCTATATTGAGCCTATGATTACTTTATCTAAAGTAGATAGCGTTCATAACAGACGTATTGCTTTTTCTCGTTTGCGTGATCGTGATATGGTTCAAAAGCTTTTTAATGAGATTGGACCGCATTTTAGCTCTCGTCCAGGTGGATATTTGAGAGTTCTCAAATGTGGTAACCGTAAAGGTGATTGCGCTCCTATGGCTGTGGTTGAGTTGGTTGACAGATCGGCTGCTGAAGAAGTTGCATAGACTTACATCTTTTAAAAAAACCGAGAATATTCTCGGTTTTTTTTTCTTCATATATTTAAATAATTAATTACTGGTGTATTCCATTTTTATTTCTTATAAAAATGCATTATTTCATTAGTAAAACAAAATTATTCTTTCAGAATGGTCTCTTTTTTCGTTACAATACAATAAGTTATTCTTTGAATGAGATGATTATGCCTTCTTTTGACGTTGTTTCTAAAACCGATACTCATGAAGTAACGAATGCTGTTGATCAAGCTAACAGAGAGATTAATTCTCGTTTTGATTTTAAAGGAACAAATGCAAGACTAGAGCAATCTAAAAATACTGTTACATTAATTGCGCCCACTGATTTTCAAGTTAAACAAATTAATGAAATTTTTTGCTCAAAATTAGCGAAACGCAATATTGATATTAGAGCATTAGATTATAAAGAAATAGATACTAAATTGAATGAAGCTAAGCAAGAAATAGAAATTCGTCAAGGTATTGCGACTGATGCGGCTAAAAAACTTGTTAAGCTAATTAAAGATGCTAATTTGAAAGTGCAGACAAGTATACAAGGTGAGCAGCTTCGTGTTAATGGAAAAAATAGGGATGATTTACAAGCAGTTATTGCTATGTTACGTGCATCTAAGGTAGATTTACCCTTACAATTTGAAAATTTTAGAGATTAATATGTCGGATAGTAATTTGGTAATGGATCGCCGTTCTTGTTTTCGATTTAAAACAAGCTTTTCACCGTGTACAATTTTGCAATTAGCAAGATACGATCTAGAAGAACTTTCTAAGCAAGTTTCTACTGCAGTTAATCGGGCACCTAATTTTTTTATAGGTTCACCGGTTATTTTGGATTTAGAAGAAGTTAGAACATTAGGTGTATTAGATTTTAATCGTATTAAACAAATATTAATTGCTAATAACTTGGTTCCAGTAGGTGTTAGAGGCGGAGACGTTGAGCAGCATGCAGCTGCTGTTGACGCTGGATTCCCAGTGGTCACTATAGGCAAAGCTAAACAATCTGATGAGCCAATTAAAAAATCAGTTCAAGTATCTCAGACAAAATTAGTAACTACTCCGATTAGATCAGGAATGCAAGTTTATGCGAAGGATGCTGACTTAATTGTGATTGCGCCAGTTAGTCCTGGTGCTGAGCTTTTGGCTGATGGAAATATACATGTTTATGGTCCCTTACGAGGTAGAGCTTTAGCGGGAGTTCAAGGTAATACTCAAGCGAGAATTTTTTGTCGTACATTAGAAGCTGAATTAGTAGCTATAGCTGGGTATTATTTAGTTAAAGAAGATATGCAAAATTTACCTTCTCATGATTCTATGGTACAAGTTTACTTAGAGAATGAACAGGTGCGTATTGCAGCTATGTAAAATCAAATTGTTACAAAGGAGCTTAATGTGGTAAAGATCATTGTAGTAACATCAGGGAAGGGCGGCGTTGGTAAAACTACTACAAGTGCTTCTTTTGCAGTAGGTTTGGCTAGTCGCGGATATAAAACAGCTGTTATTGATTTTGATATAGGATTGCGAAATCTTGATTTGATTATGGGCTGTGAGCGACGTGTCGTATATGATTTTGTGAATGTTATACGTGGCGAAGCAACTTTAAATCAAGCTCTCATTCGAGATAAACACACTAAAGAACTATTTATTTTACCAGCCTCACAGACACGCGATAAAGATGCGCTTACATTGGAAGGCGTTGGCACTGTTTTAGATGAAATGTCTAAAACTTTTGACTATATAGTTTGTGACTCTCCAGCAGGAATTGAACGCGGAGCACAGTTAGCGATGTATTTTGCTGACAGTGCAATCGTAGTGACTAATCCTGAAGTTTCTTCAGTACGTGATTCAGATCGAATGTTAGGTTTATTGTCGAGTAAGACCAAGCGTGCCGAAGAAGGTAGAGGGCATATCACGGAGCATCTATTGCTAACGCGTTATTCTCCAAAAAGGGTAGCAAATGGGGACATGTTGAGTTTATCAGATGTAAATGAGATTCTCGCTATCCCATTATTAGGAGTAATACCCGAATCTCAGGCTGTTTTGAGAGCATCAAACTCTGGGGTGCCGGTAATTGTTGATACTGAAAGTGATGCAGGTCAAGCTTACATGGATGCAGTAGCTCGTTTTTTAGGAGAAGATGTTCCATTTCGTTTTCTTCATGAAAAGCCCAACTGGTTGAAACGCTTATTTAGCTTCAAGGAGAAAGAAGCAATATGAACATTGCCAATGCCATTACTAAACTAACTGATCGCTTTAGGCGCACTCAATCAGCTAAGTGTGCAAAAGAGCGTCTGCAAATTATTATCTCTCATGAGCGTATACAACGAGATCAGCCTGATTATTTAGCTGCAATGCAACGAGATTTATTAGATGTGATAGCCAAATATGTCGCTATAGATAAAAACGATGTTAGGGTTGAGTTAGAGCGGCAGGAAGGATGTTCTATATTAGAATTAAATGTAATTTTACCCCAGGCTTTAGATAAAGCACTTGAGTTATAGCTTTCAAGAAATGTAGTATAAGCATTTCCCCTGCACGCTTGTAAGAGATATCTTACAAGCGTGTAAGACATCTAGTTGATTGTCTTTATAAAAAATCAATATTCTTAAAAAACTCTTAATTAACTCCATGATTTAAAATGATTAATACAAATATTATTCTTCATCTTGTGTTGGTTTATCTTATAAATTCTAATTCGTAATCTTTTTTGAGATAACTTTTTATTGTAGTATCTTCTTAGCTGATGGATAAGCTGTGACGATTGAAGGGATTATATAATCACTCCTCGTTTGCGTGTCCATGGACGGGTTTTTAGCATGGATTGCTAGTTATACTGAATACTTTGGACGACGTAAGTCGTCCTTTTTTTTCATTCATTTTCCCCTTAGTAATCACTTCTGGTGTACATTAATAATTAGGAATATAATTAAAGAAGATCAAAAGTATAGTCTGACTATTAAGATTTGTTTTTCCTTTTAAAGGATGACGCTTATGAAGTTAAGAAACTATTTGTTCATTATATTAATCAGTATCTACTCCATTTCAAGTTATGCGTACAATACTTCCACACAACTTCATCCGAGGTTAATAGAGAAACTAACTGGTATCACAGGTAGTTTTGACTCACAAAAAAAGGTTTATACGCTAAAAGCTCCTCGGACTGATTTAACAATAGTTTTGAATGGTGTGTCCTTGATACCAGCAATGGGGCTGACCTCGCGGGTTTCTTTTAGTAAAGATGATGATGATACTCTAGTCAAAGCCACGTTGGTTCTCACTGAAAACCAAGTGAATGCAGTAATGACTAAGGTATTAGACAATCATTTTACTGTTATAGGATTACATAACCATTTTCTTTGGGAAACACCAAAAGTGATGTTTATGCATATCGAAGGAAAAGGTGAAGAAAAAAAATTAGCGATGGCTATCAATAATATTTTTAATAAAATAAAAGATAGCAGCCATGGTAATGGTGACTTTCCTTTAGCGATGATTGATGCATCAACAACAACTTTAGATTCGAAAGCATTAGATAGAATACTTGGAGTAAGAGGAAGTCTTAGTGATGGTGCTTATACAGTTACTGTAAACAAGATAAGAAATAAGACTTATGTAAGTGATTTATTTAATCCTCATACTTCGGCAATTTTTGCTGGCTCCAACGAAGCAGCTGTTGTTGACGGTGATTTTGTAATGAAGGATGATGATTTACAAAATGTGCTTACTGTTTTACATCAGACTGGAATTGCAGTAGTTTCTCTTCGAGAACAAGTACCAACTAATTCTTATGATAAGCGAGTGGTGCTTGTTCATTACTGGGGTGTAGGTAAAGCAGAAACATTAGCCAAAGGTGTGCATCTTGCTTTAGCAAAAATGCAAGACAGTGATGCTACCAGTAATTCTTCTTTATCACCTGAGCTTTTATCGACTTTAATCAACTCGCAAATGCCCAATTGCGGTGTTTTTTCAATAGATCATAGGTGGTGTTGGCGTAGCTAATTATAACTGATATTAAATACCTAGAGTGTTTAATGATACGCTGTATCTAAATTAGTTTTTAATTTGGGGCGCCAAATGCCGACCATGAGAATTCCTTTCACAAAGAATTTCCCCGAAGATTTAGATATAGAAATATTAAGCTATTTGTCTTTTGGCGACCTCAATAGAATAGTTGAATCAACTGAAGTTGAATCGGATGATTTAATAAAGTCTGCACATTATCTTTTAATTAATTCTAATCTAAATTATCTAAACTTAAAAAAAAGCAAATCATTGAATAGATATGGCGCGCTTTTAACTAACTTAAAAGATAACGTGCTTTTTAAAATTAATGGCATTAATTTTGTAAGTCATCGTAACACAAGCTTAGAAAGTCAATATCGTGAGTTGTGTGAAAATAATAGTGGTTTACTAAAGTCCATTATTAAAAATGATTTTTACACTGCATGTTCAGAAATCAATTTGGAATGTCAGTTTGTACGTGATTGTATATTTCATTTTTCTCAAATTCATCCTAATGAAGCGGGAAAGCTATTAAGTAAAAACATTTGGAAATTTTGGAAAAAATATCCAACCGAATGTCTTATTGAATATGGGGCCAATTTAAATATTAAGCATGAAGATAATCCCTATTCATTATTGTTAGTTGCCGTAAGGTCAGGTGCTAGCTTGATAATAGTGAGTAAGCTAATTGATAATGGCTCTGATTATTATGCTTATGTTGAGCATAGACATGGCGTTGAATATACAGTCATGTTAATTGCTGCGCTGGAGTCAAGTACAGACATTTTAAGTTTATTGGCTGAAAAATTCCCCACAGAAGTGGAAAAAACGCTGTTGACTTTAACCATTATGCAGCGTGAATATGCAGAAAATAAATATTCTTGTACCTTCATAAATGAAACACAGGCGTATGCTGATAATAAGTTGCGTGAATATTATCAAAAAGCCGAAATTGATTCGGCTTATAATAAATTATATAAAATAGCTCAAACGCAACATCATATTCCGAGATCACAACTCAGCGTATTGTCATCATCGTTGTCGCACAATTCTTTTTTTAAAAATCCAAAGTCATCCAACCTTAAAGTATTGCCTTCTCAGGTTTTGAAATATTAAAAGGATGAGATATGAAAATCAAAGAATTAATGGCAGATGTGATTCATAAGATTTTCAATGAAAATAGAGAGTTTTTTGGAAATAGATTTAGACGAAATATGCTGTCAATTATTGAAAACAAAGCAATAGACTTAGAGCGTAAAGCCACAATAAAAAAAATAGATTTTTTATTATTAAAACAAGGTGATAAAGAAGCAACAAAAGAAAATCTGCAACCCATTATAGATTTGTTAAGTCAAAGATGGAATGTAGTGCGTGGTACAGACTTAGCTTATGTTTATTCATTCCGTAGTTCTATTACGTCAATATATTTGAAAATTGCAGAAATATTATCTCCAATTCTACATGAGCATAAATATAAAATATTAATGCCAACAATATCCACTAAGAATGAAGTTTCATTTGCAGACTTAAATGAAGATGATGTGGAATCCATCGAAAATGGAAATAAGGCATTACAGTTACATGAATTTATTCTGAGTGATGATGATAGCACATTGATTAATGTACTCGAGTGCCTGCAATTTGCTAAAGAAGATATGCAGTTAAAGCATACGCACATTTTAATGAAAAACAAAATGAAATTGTTGAGTGAGTCAGAGAAAGAGAGAGTGATCAACCATACGTTGCAATCACAAGCACACTATGAGGCTATGCAGCAGCTTCATGATGTAAAAGTAAAAGGAGCAAATGCTGGCGCATTCATTCGACGTTTAATAGATAAATTAAAAGCTGGAGGGGAAAGTGGTGGGCGTGACGGTACAGCAAATATAGCGGGTCAAGATGCTAGTGGTGGTATTAAAGAGTTTTATGATTTTTTAAAAACTGTGAATAAAGAAGAGAAGAAAACCATTTATTCTTGTTTCTCTACCTATAACAGTGTTGCAATGACATTTGAATTATGTTGGCTGCATTTGTTGAGTCGTGCTGCGATCGAAAATAAAATTGAAATCCCTGAAATAGAATTATCAAACATCATAGAATTATTGTCTCTTAATCCTATGCGTAGCGTGCCATGTGTGGAGCTTATTGCACAAGATATGGAAAGAATTGTAAATAATCATCCAGAATTATTTCAACTTTATCCTGAAAACAAAGAGATTTCTAAACGTGTAGCGTTGGAGATGTGCGAGTCACGTTATGAAGAAACAAAAGAGGATTTGGTGGAGTTTATGAAAAATGGCAATGCGCAGCTTTTATATAAGCATGGTGAGGAAGGTAAAGTAAATCTGCTTAAACAAGTATACGGCTATTTAGTTGGTGATATAACTGATTTGAAAAAAGTCGTACTTGAGATTCCCTATTTATATAGGTTACCCTTATTTAAAGAGGGTCTTGGGAAAGAACGGCTTGAATCTTTAGTTAAGCACACAGGTGATTTGAAATTAATTTTAGAAAGTATGTTAGATGCTGAGTTTCATGCAGAATTATTTTCTTTTATAGGAAATGATTTTATACGTTCAAGATTAAAGAACGCCGTTGATGTGAAAGAGATTATTAATGTTTTAAATGAACCATATGCTATCGTTTTTTTACGCGATATTTTAGGCAAAGAACATCTCCATCGTGTTATTCAAACAGATGAAGAAGTGAATCAAATAATAAATAGCTTACCCAAAGAGTCGCATGCAGAAGTAATAAGTTTATTAGGCGTTGATCCAGAAAAATTTACGAGAAATGAGTCCAGTAGTAGTCTAGTTATGACGCCGTACTTTGGTTTTTTTTCGCCTACTTATAATGCTCAAACAGAAGAAGTCAATGGCGAAGAGGTTATGGGTCGCCATTTTGATGTTGTGTAATTTTATTTTTTCACATGTTTCATCAGTCTAGCTTTTTTCAATCGTTGTCTAGGCGTTAGAATATTCTTTTTATCCCTGAAAGGATTTTCGCTATTTTTGAATTCCACTCGTACGGGTGTACCAACAAGATCTAAGCGTTTTTGAAAAGTATGTTCTAGATAAACACGATATGCTTGAGTCAGCGATTCAACTTGATTTCCGTGTACAATTATCAATGGAGGATTGTGTCCTCCAGTATGAGCGTAACGTAATTTCACTCTGCGTCCATGTATCAATGGTGGATTATGAGCTAACACAGCTTCGCGCAGAATATCATTGAGCTTAGATGTTGAAACTTTTTTATTGGCTGCTGCATACGCTTCGTCAACAGATTCAAATAAATTTCCTACGCCGCTGCCATGCAAGGCTGAAATAAAATGCAGACGCGCAAAGCTTACAAAGTGTAAACGCCTGTCTATCGCTGTGCGCGTTTTTTCCCTATCATACTCAGACATACCATCCCATTTATTTACCGCTAATACCAGTGATTTACCATTTTCTATGATAAAGCCTAACAAACGTAAATCTTGGTCTGATACTTCATCACGTGCGTCAATGACAAATAGTACAACGTCAGCCGTTTCTATGGCTTGTAATGTTTTTACAACAGAAAATTTTTCCGTGACTTCGAAAACTTTTCCACGCCTTCTGATGCCGGCAGTATCAATCAAAGTATATTCCTTTCCCATACGTTCAAGAGGAATAAATATACTGTCTCGTGTTGTTCCAGGTTGATCATAAACAATGACGCGATCTTCACCTAGCATGCGATTGATTAATGTGGATTTACCCACATTCGGTTTTCCGATAATGGCGAGCTTAATCCCGCTATTTTCTAAATCGATATCAGGAGCAATTTCGAAATTTTCAAAAATTGTATTGATGAGATCAGCAACGCCACTACTATGAGCTGCAGAGATAGTGTATGGATTTCCAAAACCTAAACGGAAGAAATCAGCAGAAATTAAATCGTGCTCTAAGCCTTCAGTTTTATTCACCACTAATGTGATAGATTTATTCATGCTGCGCAAACGTTCTGCGACTAAGAGATCAGTGTTGGTTAGACCAGCTCTTCCATCTACTATAAACAATACCTTGTCAGCTTCTTCTATTGCTTGTATGGATTGTTTGATGGACAGTTTATCTATGCCTTCAGCATCATCAGTTATGCCCGCTGTATCAATGACAATAAAGTGATGATCTGCAAAGTGGGCTTGCCCATATTGCCTGTCACGCGTCATGCCAGGAAAGTCTGACACTAAAGCGTTGCGAGATTTGGTTAAACAGTTAAACAAGGTAGATTTCCCTACATTAGGGCGACCTACAAGTGCGACTACAGGTATCATTTATTTGCTCTCATGCCAGCGTATACGCGGCTAAATGACCATCCTTGGTAAGTATATAAGCCACATTATTATTCACGACTGGTGCGGCGAGGATGCCAGAATGATTTACTCGAGTTCTTGCTACGAAATGACCATCTTGTTTGCTGACCCAATGTAAGTAGCCTTCTTCATCACCTACAATAATGTAATTACCCATAGCAGCCGGGGCAGTAATATTTCGTGCTGCTAAACGAGTTTGGCGCCAATCTACGGTACCGGTGCCATCTTCAAATGCCCAAAGGTAGCTCTTGGCATCAGTGACAAACACTTTAACAGGATCTGCTGTTAAACCCGTGAAGGACGAAAGATCATGTGACCATAATTCTTTGCCTGTAGAGAGTTCGAGTACAGAAATCTTACCTTGGTAGGTTGCTACATAAATTTGGTTTTTATAAACGAGAGGGTCTGCATCTATGTCTACCATACGCTCAATTGCAAAACTACCCTGCGGCAAGGCGATAGTTTGTTGCCACAGCAAACCACCTTCATGTAATGTTAATTTGGCTAGAGATCCGTTAGCGAAGCCTATAATTGCTGTATTACCATAAATTTCAGGAGCACTGCCGCTACGCAAAATAAGCGCAGGTTCGTTTTGTTGAAAATGCCACAATGCGTGACCGTCTGTAGCAGATAAAGCCGAGACTTGACCATCAATGGCTTTAACAATCACAACGCCATTAGCCGCTGCAGGAGGGGCTAGCACTTCGCTGGAAACACTTGCTTGCCATAATGCACCGCCTGTTTTTTCATTTAAGGCTACAACTTTTCCATCACGGGTGCCTATGAAAACTTTCTCGTTACTGACGGCAGGCCCTGCTGATAAAGGTTTATTTAAGTATATGCTCCATAACGTTTTACCATTCGCTTTATTAGTGGCAGTAACGTTTCCTTTGCGTCCTGCTGTAATTACAGCGTCATCTGTTACTACGGGTACATATTTTAAATAATCGTTACCGACTCCGTAATTGACGTTGCTATACCACATTAAATGAGGCGTCATTTCCTCGGTGATGTGAGTCAAGGGTGTAGGGTTGGGGGTATTATCTTTATCAAAGAAATTGCTGCAAGCGCAAAGTGATACCGTTAATGTTCCAACGAGAAGGTTTTTTAAAAAGGTGTGAGTTATTTTCATAGAGTTATGTCACTTACAGTGGCCAGATTATCAATTTTCATTTGGAGTATAGGTTTTCGGGTCGCTTCTTCAGTAGGCAGCTCTTGTATAGCCTGTTTATAAGCTTCTTTTGCTTTATCTATGCTGTTCATACTGAGATAAGCATCACCTTTCACTTCGTCAGCCATGCCTTTAAAGCTTTTGTCTTTAACCTTATTCAATGTCTTAATAGCATCCTCAGGTTTCTTTAGCGCTAATTCTATGCGTGCGATACGCAGATTGGCGATAGCGATCACAGGACGATTATGGCTATGATCTAAGACCCATGTTAATTGTTTAGTCGCTTCAGCGTATTGCTTGTTCGCTATCGCATCACGTGCTATTAAAAATGCAGCCATTTGCGCATAAGGCGTTCTGGGGTAGTGTGTTAATAGCTTATCAGCCTGAACCATAGCACCTTTACTATCATTTTGTGCTTTAAGTGTCAGCATTTCATCATAGGTGCTAGATGCATGAAGTAAGATATTGGTTTGATAGCGCTGCCAAGCATGCCAGCTGGAAATAATGATAACAGCCATAAGAACGCCAGCAATAATGGTTAAACCGTATTGTTTTACCCAGTTTTTTAACTGTTCAATCTGCTCTTGCTCAGTCATGTATTCAGTCAAGGTGTAGCTCCTTCAATGCTGCTAGTTCGGATAGTCCGATTCGATTTGGCATTTTAGCCGATTATAAAAAAAATGCACTATTAAAGATTGGGGTCTTGCATCTTAATAGCGTATATATTACTAGGTATTCGATTTTTCTAATTCGTCACATGCGGTTAGCCAATCATTTTCTATGATGTGTAATTGTTTGGTTATTTTAATTTGTTCGGTAAGAAGCTCTTGTAATTTTTGTTTATTTTTCTCTTCATATAACGATATATCTGCTAAAGAATTTTCTATCACGGTAAGATTTTTTTGTAACCGTTCTAATTCATCTTCATATTTTTTTATTTTTTGTTGTAAAGGACGAAGCCGTTCTCGTTGCTTAGCCGCTTCTTGGCGTTGAGATTTTTTGGAAACGTCAGTTTCAGTAGTCGATGAACTTGTGTCTGTTGATAAGCGGCGAAATTCAAAAAGCCACTTCTGATAATCATTTAAATCACCTTTAAAATCGTTTAACTCACCGTCTGCTACTAACGATAGTTGATCGACTGTAGAGCGCACAAGAAATCTATCATGAGAAACAAGAATCATAGCGCCTTGATAATCTTGCAGTGCCATACTTAGCGCGTGTCTCATTTCTAAATCTAAATGGTTAGTGGGTTCATCTAATAATAATAAATTAGGTTGTTGCCAAACAAGTAATGCTAAAGCGAGTCGTGATTTTTCACCACCTGAAAAAATATTAACTTTTTCTAAAACCTGATCACCAGTAAATCCAAAACTTCCGAGGAAAGATCTGAGTTCTTGTTCTTTACTTTTGGGTGCAAGTTTTTGCATGTGATGTAAAGGTGTTTCATCTAATTCTAAATGATCAATTTGATGTTGTGCAAAGTAACCTATTTTAAGGCCTGCACCGACTTCTCTGATGCCTGCAGCTGGTGTGATCTCGCCTGCTATTAATTTTATTAAACTTGATTTTCCTGCACCGTTTGGGCCGAGTAAAGCAATTCTATCTTTAGGTGTAATAATCAAATTGACATCTTTAAGAATTATTTTTTCGCCGTAGGCTATCGTGACATTATCTAAACGAACTAAAGGATTGGGGCAGGGGCCTGGTGCTTTAAAAGCAAAATTAAAAGGAGAATCGGCATGAACTGCACTGACCAGCTCCATACGTTCAATCGCTTTTACACGGCTTTGTGCTTGCTTAGCTTTACTTGCTTTTGCACGAAAACGATTGACTAACGCTTGCATGTGAGCGAGTTGCTTTTGTTGTTTTTCAAAACTGGCCTGTTGCAAAATCAAATCTGCAGCGCGTTGTTTTTCGAAGGTAGAATAATTTCCTGAGTACAATTTTAATTGTTTATTTGAAATATGGATAATGTGATCTACGACTTTATCTAAAAAATCTCTGTCATGAGAAATAATTAATAATGTGCCAGGATATTTCATTAACCAATTTTCTAACCAAAGAACTGCATCAAGGTCTAAGTGGTTAGTGGGTTCATCTAATAATAAAATATCTGAACGACACATTAACGCTTTCGCAAGATTTAAACGTACTCTCCATCCGCCAGAAAATTCGCTCACGGATTTTTGTTGTTCTCGATCGTTAAATCCCAAGCCATTCAGTAATTGAGCCGCGCGTGCCTTGGCCGTATAAGCATCAATTTCGCTGAGATGTTGGTGTAAAGAAGCCATGCGTTGCCCATCGTTTTCTTTTTCTGCTAGGAGTAAAGCAGCTTCTAACTTGCGTAGCTCCTCATCGCCATCCAAGACATAGTCTAGGGCGGATCGGCTATAGGCAGGGGTTTCTTGGGCTAAATGGGCTAATTTAAGTTGTTTGGATATCTCTAGATCACCGCTGTCAGGATGTAATATGCCTAGTAACATGGCAAATAGGCTGGATTTACCTGCGCCATTGGCTCCTATCAGGCCTATACGTTGTTTGGGATAGAGCGTCCAGCTAACATCTTGTAATAAGATATTAGGGCCACGACGTAAGGTAATATTGCGTAAGGTGATCATAGGATTTTATAGTTGATTTAACAGGCTGCAAGGGTATCAGGATTAACATCAAAAAGCCAGGCGTTATGGTCAATTCGGGTTATTTATTGATCAGGTTTAAAAAGCTTATGCAGGGTTGTTTTAAGGTTATTTTGGTTGATTGTTTGGTCTCAAAGCCTGTTCTAGGTTGGAAATATACTCATCAATGATTTTCAATTTGAGTGCGTAAACTGTTTCAGAATCATTATATGCACTTATTTTGCCGCCTAATTGATTTCGATCTTGATAAATGGCAGCAGAGTCTTCACCAGAAACATGTTCGGCTCTTTCATAAGAATGATCTTTTGATGTGAATTGAGTTTCGCGTTTAAATTGTAGAATTTTATTTCTGTAATCAATATTTTTTTCTAATTCTTTTTCGAAATTAATTATTGAATTTTCTCCAAATGCTTCGAGTAATTTTACTCGCAACATACTTTGGCTAAAGAATATAGAGCTAATATAATTATGTAATTTTTGTGTAGTAGTTCTCAAAACAACATTAGCAATTTTTAATAAATCTAAAAACTTATTTTCAGGAGAGTTATTCCCTTGCATGATAATGTCTATGGCGCCTTTCATTTCTTTTATTTTATCTTTATCTGGAAATTGCTTACAAATATCCATAAGACTTTCATGGAATAATTGAAGTTTATTGTTGAAATCGTTTCTTGGCAGGGCCATTGCACACCTCTCTACGTATACGTAAATTATAGCATAGTAGGAGGTTGTTATGTTTTATATAGCATAATCAGAGTGTTACGATATTTTATCTTTAAAATAATCACAGATAGTATTCCAAGTAATCATTTCCTGCGGCTTGTTTTCACGTAATGATTTTATTGCGACAGATTTTTCTGAAAATTCTTTTTCACCCATCATAATGACAAATTGCGCGCCGATTTTATCCGCTTTTTTAAATTGATTTTTTAAACTGCCGCCGCCACAATGAAGTACAAAACAATGACCTGGAAAGCGATCACGTAATTGATCTGTGATCTCTAAGCTTTTTTGAAAGGCATCATCTGTTTCGCTTGTCACATAAGCATCAATTTGTTTAGCGGGAAGATTTTTTTCTACTTGTTGTAGCAATAAAATTAATCGTTCTAGACCAATTGCAAAACCCAACGCGGGTGTTGCTTTACCACCTAGTTGTTCAACTAAACCGTCATATCGCCCGCCAGCACACACTGTACCTTGCGCGCCTAATTCTGTTGTGACCCATTCAAACACTGTCTTAGTGTAATAATCTAAGCCGCGAACTAAGCAGGGATTAATCGTAAATTCTAATCCTGCATGTTTAAGATAGTGTTGTAATTTTTGAAAATGTTCTTTTGATTCGCTATCTAAATGCTCCATTAGTTTTGGTGCATTTTGGATAATGGTTGCGAGTGCGGGATTTTTACTATCTAAAATGCGTAAAGGATTTGTTGTTAAACGTCTTAAGCTGTCTTCATCTAATTGTGCTTGATGTGTTGTGAAATAGGCGACTAACTTTTCACGATAGGCTGCTCGTGCTTCTGGAGAACCTAGAGAATTGATTTGTAAGCTGACATGTGGTTTTAAATTTAGTTTATGGAGTATTCTTGCTGATAACAAAATTAATTCTGCATCTGCATCAGGGCTGCCTATACCAAAAACTTCTGCTCCGCATTGGTGGAACTGACGGTAACGTCCTTTTTGAGGACGCTCGTGTCTAAAGTAGGGACCTTGATACCAGAGTTTTTGAATCTGATTGTAAAGCAGGCCGTGCTCTATGCCCGCCCGCACGCAGCCTGCAGTACCTTCTGGACGTAATGTTAAATTTTCTTCATTGCGGTCTGCAAAGGTATACATTTCTTTTTCAACAATGTCAGTTGCTTCGCCTATAGTTCGTTTGAAGAGTTCTGTTTTTTCAACTATAGGTAAACGAATTTCACTGTAACCATAGCTTTGTAAAATGTTTTGGAGGGTGCTTTCTACTTGCTGCCAAAGGTAGGTGTCTGTTGGAAGTATATCATTCATGCCACGTATTGCTTGGATAGGATTAGCCACGACTTGCCTCTTAAAATAGGATTAGTTATCTGATTCCAGACTCGGTTCAGGCAAATCCATTTGCATTTTTCGGAGATGAGTTTTAGACGATGCCCTGTGTTGCTTGACGGCAGATGATGCGTTTGCTTTTTCGTCTGTAAGCGTTTGTGTCAGTATAGGTTCAGGTTGGGTGTTTGTTTCACCTAAAGCATTTGTCCCGTTTAGAGGAAGTGCGGTAACCGGTTTGGATTGAGCGGGTTGCACAGTTTGTTTAGGATGAACCACTATCAGGGGTGTGGGGATTGGTTTTGTCACAGCTGCTTCTGTGTTTACAGCAGTTGGAATAGCAGGCACTGGTAAGCTTGCAGGTTTGGTTTCTGTAATGTGTACTGAAGGTTTTTCTGATTCGTTTGTGATGGGTTGGGTATGACCTTTCCACCATAATCCTACCATGGAAATAACAAGAAATATGATAAGTAGGGTTGCCCAATTTGCGTAATTAGTATCGTAATTAATCGTTGGTAAAGGGGTTTTTACTGTAGGGGTTTCGGTACTTGGGTTGGATATTTCAAGTTCACTGAGTAATTGGTTGATTTGGTCATCACTAAAGTTTAATAATTTTGCATATGAACGCAGATAGCCGCGCAGAAAAATGGAAGGCAGGCCCTTATCGAATTGTTCACTTTCAATGTTGGTAATAATCTTGGGTTTAAGATGTAAGCGAGCCGCAACTTCTTTATCTGAGAGCTGCAGACGTTCACGTGCAGCTTTTAAGGTGGCCCCTATTTGAACAGCTTGTTTGCGCTGTCTAGGTTGGGCTTCAACGTGTAATTCTTCATTTGTAATCATGTTTGTGTCCGTGATTATCTATGTGAGTGATAGCAACTTCCTTGCTACATCAACCTCAGAATATTTTTTAGAACTTGATCTAAATAATAACACTTTTACTGACTGACTGCGAGCAATTATCATACTGATTTTACAATAATAAAAGTGATGAGGGTTGTTAGATGCAAGTTATTTGGCGATGGGCTAGGCAAATTTTAGAGGATTAAAGGCAGTACTATGCGAATATTTTTGTAAAGTTGTTTTATGAGCGAGGCCGATTTTTCACGAAATTTTTGCGTGGCGTGAAAGCTTGAGGGTCTAAAATAACCTAATGTTAACCCTCCTACAAATCCACCTAGCATGGCAGGTATAATAAAATTTCGTTGATGCATGTGTTGTTTGAGTAATGAAGTGTGTATATCTAATAAGGCTTTGTCGGTATTGATTTGTGTTTCAAGCTTGAGGATTTCTTCTTGTAAATTTGTCATATCATGTACCCTTAGTCATCGCAGTGGATTTTGTTAAGTTAAGTAATTGCTTGCGCGTGGCTTGGAAGGTAAGATTTTTTTTCATTTTTTTTATATATAAAAAAAGTGTTATTAATAATAAAATATTTAATAGTGTTACAAACAAAAAAGAAGTTAGCCAACTCAAGTGAATAGCAACAAGTGATGCAATGACAGCGCCTAATAGGCATATCCAAGTTGTTAGAAGTAATAATCCCGCTAAAAGATATAATAAAACAAGATGAACTAGACTGCTCACAGCTAAGTGTGCCTCTGCGCGAGCTAATTGCGTTATGTCGCTCACAAGCCTAAAGAATGTTTGAGATAAGTTATAAATGATTGTTATAAAACTTAGATTACTTTTTTCTTCCATTCGAAGTTTCCAGCATTCATTAAGCTTATGAGTGAGATTTATTACTTGCGTAATAATTGTGAAAGAATCAAACCAGCAAGCACTGAAAAACCAATGGCTTTAACCGGATTTTTTTGTACGTAATGAATAACATCTTCTTGTATGTCAGCAGTTCTTTCTTTGACATCATAAATCGATTGTTCGACAAATTCTTGTGCTTTTTCTTTCGCATCATATGCAGTTTTGGTAATAGCATCGCGCGTTTCACGAGCTTTTTCTTTAACTTTTTTTAAGTCATCGTAGATTTCATTTTTATGACCGCGATTATTTAGATCTTTGGTGTGCATACGAAATCCCCTTTTTTAAGCATTTTGTTATAAGTATCTCATTATATCACAAATCGATACTCGGTGGGAATTGCGCAGAAATTTACGTATAACCGATTTATTGTAATAGGATTATTTGATGTGCTAATTTATAATTCAAATATTAGCTAGCTGATAATAATTTTTGCTTGTGCTTAGCGCTGCGACGAGTTCTATCTTGAACTTGACCAACAAGCTGACCACATGCTGCGTCTATATCATCACCACGTGTTTTGCGTGTGATGGCATTGATTCCCGCAGCCATTAATGTTTCTCTGAATTGATCAATAGTGGCTTTATCAGAGCGTTGATAACCACCGCCCGGAAATGGATTAAATGGAATTAAGTTTACTTTTGCACGCATGTTTTTTAGCAATGTAATAAGTTGTTTTGCGTGTATAGGTAAATCATTTACTCCTGCTAACATCACATATTCCATGGTGACATAGCGACGTGGATCATCTTTAAAATAATCATCGCAGGCTTGCATGAGTTCTTTTAGAGGATATTTTTTATTGAGTGGAACAAGTACGTTTCGTAATTCATCATTGGGGGCGTGTAATGAAACAGCTAACGCAACATCACTTATTTCACGTAATTTATACATTGCAGGAATCACTCCAGCAGTGCTGAGTGTGACGCGGCGTTTAGATAAACCATAAGCAAAATCATCTAGCATGATATTCATTGCGCTGACGACAGGATCGAAATTTAATAATGGCTCACCCATGCCCATCATCACAACATTCGTGACAGCTCTGTCGTGTGTTGCGTTATCTTCTGATAAATGACGCACAGCTATCCAAACTTGGCTGATGATTTCTGCAGAGGTTAAATTACGGCTAAAACCCTGTTTGCCAGTCGAACAAAAATCACAGTTAAGCACGCAACCGACTTGTGAGGAAACGCATAACGTACCGCGTGATTTTTCAGGAATATAAACTGTTTCGATGCAGTTACCATCCGCTAAGCGTAGTAACCATTTTTGCGTGCCATCCAACGCTGTATTTTCATAAGCGATTTCAGGTAAGGTAATTTCAGCGATATTGCTAAGTTTTTCACGTAATGATTTACTGAGATTTGTCATCAAAGAAATATCGCGCACACCTTGAAAATGTATCCATTTCAAAACTTGTTGTGCACGATAAGGTTTTTCACCCAGCGTGACAAAAAAATCTTCCATCGCTTTACGATTTAAGCCTAAAAGATTTATTTTATTTATCTGGGTGTCAGTGGTCATGATTATGCGAGCTCAGTTTCTTTAACGTAAGTTACAATTTCTTCTGGCTGAAAGAAGAAAGAAATTTCTTGTTTAGCGTTATCTAAGCTATCAGAACCGTGTACAGCGTTATGATCTATAGAGTCAGCGAAGTCAGCACGGATTGTTCCAGCGGTTGCTTCTTTAGGATTGGTAGCACCCATGACTTCACGATTTTTTAGAACTGCGTTTTCGCCTTCTAGTACTTGAACCATCACTGGACCTGAGCTCATGAAGTTCACCAATCCGTTGAAAAATGGGCGGTCTTTGTGTATACCATAAAATTCTTGTGCTTGTTTTTCAGTGAGTTGCATCATTTTAGCTGCAACTATGCGTAAGCTAGCTTTTTCAAAACGGCTGTTGATTTGGCCGATAACGTGTTTAGCGACTGCATCAGGTTTGATAATGGATAAGGTTCTTTCAGTTGTCATGTTAGCTCCGTTTCATGTGTTTTTTTCGTTAGGAAGGGTATTATAACGATTTGTGCTTAAAAAGCACGTTGTGTGTGATATGGTCTTATCTTTGAATGTTGGTGTCCTAAACATTCAATTCTCATTGATTTTTTAAGGAAGAATATATGAATTGGAACAATGTGTTACCAGAAAGTGAGTTACCCGAAGGCGCTCGTAAAGTGGTTAAAATAGGCGAGCAGACTGTATTGGTGTTGCGTCATGACAATAAGCTTCATGCTGTTACCAATAAGTGCCCACATTTAAGCCTTCCACTCAACAAAGGTAAAATCACTGAAGATAATGCTATTGTCTGTCCTTGGCATCATAGTGCATTTGATTTGGATAGTGGTGATGTGAAAGCCTGGAGCCCATGGCCTCCGGTAGTCGGCAAATTGTTAGGTTGTTTAACCAAAGAAAAGGCCTTAGCGGTTTATCCTGTTAAAGCTGAGAATGGCAGTATTTGGGTTCAGCTTTAATCTTAACTGTGTTTTGCTGCGTAGGTTGGGTTGAGTGGTTTTTTTGAAAACCCAAACAAACTTATTTTTGGTTTTGTTAAAAACACACAACCCGAACTAAAACTAAAAAATTTCTAAATAAAACCATTTTGTGCCTTAT
>JARLJN010000172.1 GCA_031291255.1 Gammaproteobacteria bacterium | reverse complement strand
TCTTGGCGTTACGCATCATGTTATCGGCTACCTAGCTGCAGCGTTTGAATTTTTCGGTGGAATCATGGTGCTTACTGGAATAGGTGCAGAGCTTGGCGCTGCAATGATCCTGATTAATATGCTTGTAGCGATCTGCTTAGTCCATTCTAGTGGGTATTTTTTGCCAAAGGGCATGGAATATGCATTGAACTTGGCATTATTATGTCTCGCTATTATTTTTGGCGGCACCGGTTCATATGTTATTTGGCGCTTGCGATAAATAATCTAAATCACTAAGAGGGTAGAATCAGTAATTGAAGGACGTCCTTTAATTACTGATGTGTTCGTTGCCAATTGGTGATATATTGAGATCTTTCCTCCCAAAAATCGTACGGTAATTTCATGATTTGGTATCAATTCTTGTTTAGACGCTAAAGCAACCGCACTAGCAGCGCCAGAGCCGCAAGCTTGGGTGATACAATGCGTACCGCGTTCATAAGTCATTATTTCAACTGTGTTATCAGTTATGCTTTGAATGCAAGTAACATTTATACCTTCAGGAAAATAGTTGCGCAATGTATTGACATAGGTGCCAATAGCATCAAGTTCGATTAAAGAAAGTGGTTTGTTACTTACTAGATGCGGTTCTCCGGTTTCAGTAAAATAGAAGAGTTTATCTAATATGAGGATAGAGCTTACGCCATTGTATGTGACAAAGGGTGCAAGCTCTATCACAAAATTACTTTGTTCATGATCAAAGCTTGTGACTAAGTTGCTGACCCCATATTCGTTATTATCATATGCATAGAGCTGATAACTCTTGTGTTTGGCGTGGAGAATGAGCTGAGAGTTGGTACCATATTTTTGGTACCAATAGGCTGCAACAGCAAGAGAACCATTGCCACAAAATGCTCCAAATTGCTTATCGCGACCGAGCACAAGCATATCAATATGTACTGCATCGGGTTCGTTTTTTTTTGGCAAGAGAATAAGTATATCGTCACAATTTTCCTGCATAAGGATAGCATGCGCACGTATGCAAAATTGCTCATTATATTCTTTGGGACAATTTATCAGATCAAAGATAACAAAGGTGTTTCCGCTGTTATTGCCGATCTTGTATGATAAGGTTTGCATGTTGATCTTTCAATGATTGAACAGTGATACATGACGTGGTAGTTGGCTTATAAACGATGTGTTGAGCATCAAAAATATTCGATAGTGCTTTAAAATATTTGCCATCAGCAGCATAGAGTTTAGTATATCCTACAGGATACATCGTACGTAATTGCTTGTCATGTAGTGTGTCTAGAGCAACTGGTTCAGCGTTAACGGTTTTTTGATTGGTTGTGCTAATAAAAAAAGTATCAGGATGCAAGGTAACGAGCTCATGAGAGGCTACTTTCTCTGCCTGTACGGAATAACCTTGTTTAAAGCCATTCATGATAAACTCGCCCATTTGGCAGAAAAGACCCCTGCCATTGGGTGTATTCTGTAAGAATTCGGCTTGAGGTTTATCGCATAAGTTATTAATAAGTGTGGATTTTAATGAACCTTCACGAATTGCATGATTAACATGGCCACGATTAATCAAGTCATAAAATTCTTGTTTGTGTTGACTCAGTTTAGTTCCAGAAACTCGTAAGAATTCAACAACTTCGTTTTCTGCCTGGTGAATGGTGGCTGAATTTTCATATTTTTGTTGTTCATCTTTGACATCAATAACAAAAACAGAATGTAAAGGAATATGTCCATCAAGTTGTTTAAGTGTCTCAAGTCCGTTGTTTAGATCCTGAATTTGTGATTTTGAAATAAGTTTAGTTAAAAACTGTTTTTTCTTATAGGCGCCATTTAATGATAAAACATCTGTTACTGGTTGTGCGTCTTGCTCTGACTGTGCATACAGCCCCAAAGTTGATTGTGCATCAGCAGTCATTAATTGAGTAAACTTAAAATTCATGCGCGAAATGACTGATGATTTCTCATCAATAAAATTGACATCAAGTTGATATTGATTCGGTTTATCAGATGGGTGGAGTTCTAGGGCAATATCAGTAATATCGCCAATGCAAAATGAATTACAACATAAAGATAACAATATAATAGCATAGAAAAACATTAGTAAGCCTTTTAGTGATAATTAAAACAAGTTTTTTTATAATTTAAATTTAGTCTATTTTGCAATCATGTCAACACATAAGTTAATGCATTGATCAATACAGAATATTACATATTTTCTATTGATCAATGCTGGCGGGGGTAGTTAAATAATGTGCGATACGCTAAAAGAAGCATGAAATCATTTAGATTAATCGTTAAAATGGTTATGCGTACATAGAGAAGGATAATTAAGTCGAGATATTTGTGAGCAATGCAAAAAGAGCTCCCATTGACCAATTGAGTCCAGGTAGCCCTGGACTTGGGTTAAGCTCAAAGAAGAAAATTATTCAATATCACCGCTCACAAATTTGCTGAGCATCGGATACTTGGATCTATTATTTTTAAACTCTGCCGATTGTGCCGATTCTATAATTGAGCCATGTGACATTAAGTAGATGGTGCAATCAAGCTTTTCAAGCAGACCGACATCATGCGAAGCAACTAATACAATATATCCTTGA
>JARLJN010000171.1 GCA_031291255.1 Gammaproteobacteria bacterium | reverse complement strand
TATTTTTATTGTTTACTAAAACTATACTAAAAATTGGTTTTCTTTTTTTTTAAACGTTTTTTGGTTGGGTTGTGTGGTTTTCAACGAAACCAAAAATAAGTTTTTGTTGGTTTTGTTAAAAAGCACTCAACCCAACCTACGCGCTCACCCCGGATTTTCGCAAGGCTCAATCCGGGCTACAACAGAAACTTTACAGATTAGGGGCTACTTATCAAAATATTCTTTTTCGTTTTTCTCATCTTTCTCAGCATAACCTAGCGCAACAACAGGCATACTGGTATTTCGTACATGAATTTCCTGCGGCGGATAAGGCGGCTGTATATTATGTATTTTGAACGCTTCCCAAATAGCGGTTAACACTTCTGAACGCAAACTGCTACGTGATTTAACTTGTCTGAGATTAACAAAGTATCGCACTTCTAATTCAATTAGCGCATCACTTAATTCTTTAAGATAAACCTCAGGTGCAGGCTCAGTCAGAACATTTTTTACTTCAGCTAACACGTGATGAATAATTTCTTGTACCTTAAGTGGATCATCCTGACAATTAATTTTAATCGATATAATACTGCGAACAACATAATCTTTTGCTGTCCAATTCGTAAATGATTTACTGAAAATTTCTGCGTTAGGTACAAAGACTTCTAAATTATCCCACGTTCTTACTGTCACTGCTCTTCCGCCTATGTGAGTCACTTCACCTTCATAATTATTGATAGTGATAGTATCGCCCACGCGCACAGGTCTTTCGATTAACAATAAAAATCCGCAAACAAAATTATTTGCTAAATCGCGCAGACCTAAACCTATACTGAATGCGAATGCACCGGCAACAACAGTAAGAGCACGAAAATCTATGCCTAAAATTCGTAAACAAATAAATATTCCAACCACTATAGTCATATATTGACTGAATATAGCTAAGCTGTTTCTTAAACCTAAATCTTTTGTTCGTGATAATAATAATCGATAAACAAATTCACGCGACCATCTTGCGGCCCAATGTAATAAAGAAAATATAATACTCAACTCTATTAAACTGAACACTGTGATTGACGTATTTAACATGTCAACTAAATGATAGTGCAACAATACATTGAGTAGTCCGACTACAGGTGATTGTTGATTCCACCCATAACACATGAACAAGACAACCCATGCTGAAATAAATAATGAAATACGTAGAACTTTATCGGCAGGTTTTAAAAATGCTTCAGTCCACAACCAACCATTCCCTACATGACGAATTAAAAGAGTAGACAAAAGTTCCATGCCATCAATGAGTAAGCCGCGCACAATTAAATAACCCACTAACACTAATAAAAATACACTTTCATACCATGACATAGTCATCACAAGATTGACGTAACCAAATAATCCAATTGCAGAATTACTCAGTAAAATAAGGGGTATTAACAGCCCCAACATCTGAACAATTTTTTTAAGATAAGGTCTGCGTTCATCAATGTGCGGTAAAATTAGGCCTGGCACAACTTCCCATGACTTTAATAAAAAAACGGAAACGACTAAGAGAAATAATAAAAATAAACGATTAAATAAATCTTTTAATTCATAAATAACTGGCAGCTGATGCACTAAAACAGTCAGAGCAGTCACAAGTCCGCCCGCTAAAAATGTCCACTTGAGGCTATGATATAAACGCACATCATGTCCAGATCTATCATGCGTTGTTTCAACTAAGCAAACACGCGTTAATGTGATAATCACTTTAAAGAATACCCACACTAAGGCTAAATTAATGACGAAACTTGAACTTTGTGATGGGATATCGAAAAATGTCAGCAAGCCTGCAATATTTCCTATGATCATAATGTCGATTAAATTACGCTTAAGTATCAATATGCTTAAACGTTTTAAATTAATATGACCAAACTCATGCTCTGCCATGCCTGAAACAAGCTTTCCTAAAAATCGATTGGTCTGTACAAACAATAGAACCAAAACGATTTCTATCAGGGCCAATATTACCCCCATGCCTAGTGACATGTTTTGCAATGCGGAAAGAAAAGCAGAGCCCAAACTTTTCATGACCTGGAAAGCTAATGTAGGCACAAACCAGACTTCAGCACCTAAACTAAACCACGCTTTCGCATCCAATCCTGGCAACGCTTGTCGTGTAGATAACTCATATTGTAATGCTTGATCCAACGTTGTATGGAATGTTAATAATGTTTGATCTAATTGATTTACATTATCATTCACTAATTGGTATTGAGTCGCTAAACGCGTCAATCGAAATAAATCGGCTTTTTCTTGCGGTGTGTTTATTTCATTATCTTGTGTTAAAGAAACTTTACGGCGATCTAATATATCTACTCTATTACTCAACAACACCTTAACACGTGCTAACTGCTTAGTAAGAGCCTGAACTTGATCGCTAGCTTTATTCAACAGCGTAATTGAACCACTATGTGAGATAATAATTTTTAATTGTTGCAATTGATCTTGGTAACGCATAATTAACATTTGTAAATAAGTGAAATTTAAATTTTCATTCGCATAAAAAATTTCTCTTTCTATCTCTGTGCTTTTCGCTTTATCTTTATTTTGATTGAGCTCTGCATACAACACATTAAGTCTTTGCAACCAATAACTTTGCTGTTGTTGAAAACCCACTTCTGACTGAGCTTGCTGTTCTTTTAATTGTGTGATGGTATTGGATTTTAACAAAATATTAATGCGATCAAATTTTGATTTTTGTAATTGTAAAATATTAACCGCGATCTTTTCTAGATCCGAAAGATAGGCAGCACGCTGCTTTTCAAGCACATAAAGATTTTTTTTGTATTTCATTTCAGCATGAAGACCATTAATATTTAACGCTTCATTTCGAGTTAGCTTTACGCCGAAAATACTAAACACATTAAGTTGATTACCTATTTCTTGAATTTCTTTTTCTAATCTAGCCATCGTTTGATCCGATTCAGATAACTCAATATTGATGCTATCTACATTGGATTTTGCCACTGAGGTATCAAGCGCAGCTTGATTGCGTAATTGTTTGCTGGTGTGATTAATTAATGAAGACTCTAGCTGAGGCGTTTCTTGCTGAGATTCCAATGTAAGATATTGTTGTTGAGCTTGAGCTAAACGATTTTTTAAAAGCTCTGTTTGTTGAGAAATTAATTTCGTGTTATCAACATATAAATTATCCTGCACAGTGGAAACTCCACACCATGCAGATGAGCTTAACAATAAGCTAATAATAATTATTTTAACATTCAGCAATTTCAGCATTTAAGCTCACCTTACCCTGTAAATAATACAGCAGCACTAACCCTGGAAATGATAATACAAATGACCAAGCATAAAAGTTAATCCATCCCCATTGCAACACCATCACACCGGCAACTGGACCCAAACACACGCGTCCTATAGCTGATAAAGCAGAAAGGCATGCATACTGAGTCGCAGTATAATGTTTATTGCATAAACTCATCAAAAACGCCATAAACGCGGCAGTGCCCATACCGCTGCAAAAGTTTTCTATAAAAATAGCGCTGACCATGAAACTAAAGTTTTTTCCTGCCATAGCCAGAAACATAAACATCAGCGTTGAAAATGCCTGCGCTAATCCAAAATAAAGTAAAGCTCTAAACAAACTCAAGCGTATCAGGAGTGCGCCGCCAATAAAGGCTCCAGAAACCGTCGCAATCAATCCTACAGACTTATAAGCTAAACCAACTTGAGTCAGGGAAAAACCCAGCCCATGCAATAAAAAATTACTCATGAGCGATAATGCTAGAGCATCACCTAATTTATAAAAAATCACAAATAGCAGAACTATTCCAATGGCATCTCGCTTCCATAAATCACCAAACGAAGCTTTCACTATGGCCATAATATTTTTAGCAGGCGCAACCTCTTCTACAGGTGCGGGGGCATAATACGTCGCAATCGTCGATAAACCTATTAATATGGCCATCAACTGATACGTCAAACGCCATCCAAAATAATCCGCTATGATTAACGCCAATCCTCCAGATACCAACATAGCCAGCCTATAAGCGAATATATAATAGGCGGACCCTACTCCTCGCTCTGAAGGAAGCAGAATATCTGTTCTGTATGCATCTATAGCCACATCTTGAGAAGCTGATAAAAAAGCAATGAACACAGCAATTACGCTAATTAAAACAGCGTGGTTAGAAGGACTTAATGTCGCTGTCATTAATAAAGCGACACACAATCCTATCTGAGTAATAAATATCCAACCTCTGCGTTTGCCACCTGCTGGCGGAATAAATCTGTCCATGAAAGGTGCCCAGAGAAATTTCCAGACATAGGGCATGCCAACAAAGGATAAGGTGCCAATGGCAATTAAATTTACACCCGATTGCGTAAACCAGGCCTGTAACGTTGAGGTTGTTAGCGCAATAGGTAATCCTGCAGAAAACCCTAAAAATAAGATCGCTAATAGATTTCGACTTAATAATAACGAATCAAGAGAACGCTTCAACATGAAAAACCTGACAAATGATCAAATTAGGTCATAATTTTACCATCAAAAACAGGGTTTGAACATGATTAACTTTGATTTTATGAATGCTATTCACCCATTGATCAACCATATCTCAAGTTTGACGCACTCAAACTAATAGAGCATGAAGACGAAGCAGCAACGTTTCTTTTAGCTTTCTGCGATTCGAAATGCATGTTCCATATCATCTTGTTCTCTCATTGAGATTCCTAAGGATTTTGCTTCCTTGCGCCAACATTTAACTGCTTTAATGACTTCTTGAATAATTTTATCAGCTCGCTCTGGCTTTATTCTGAAATATTCAGCAACTTCTTTGGCAAGTAGGAGGTCTTGTGAGTTGTCAGTCTCAGAAATATTGAGTTTCAATCCGTTACCACTGGCAACTGGATTAATATCAAACGCGGGTGATAACACCCATCCGTTGTTTTGTAGGATGAAACCATGATTCCTCAAGTGATCATCTACATTTGAAACACAAATAAAAAAAACAATTCTTCTCCACAACTGTGCCAGATCTTGTTCTGGTTGTGCGCCTTGTTGCATAATGAATTCAGCAAGTTCCAGATAACTTGCTCCTTTCGATGCGTCATCACCATCTGAATGTTGAAGCAATGTCATAGCAGAAGCAAAATGTATACGTTCACCCTTGTTGGTACGATCAAATCGTTTGCTGATAAATGTGTGATGACGACTATTGAATTTCTGCAACATCGCTTTTGGCATATTGAGTTTTGCACGTTCTGCAAGCTTGTAGACAATCATTTCCCAAGCACCCATATCATATTCATCATTTCCACTGGGAAATTTAGCAATCCATAAATGCTTACTTTCATCGACAACACTTGCTTTAGGACGTGCACCACCTAATGATCCGCCTGGTGCAATTAGCATTTGTAACCATTTTGAGTAACTTGGATTTTTTTCTGCATTTTCTTTTTCAAGCTCCAAACTGGCATGTGCTAATTCTCGCAATGATGTCCAAGGTGGTGAAGCATACATTTTATTATTATTTAAAAAAGGCCCTTGTGTTTCTGTACGAAATCGAAGTGCACCCATACGATACTCATCATAAACCCCTAAGAGATAATCTGATTCTAAAAGTTTTTTTTCTTTGCGATCCTCGACGCGGGCAAGTTGTGCTTCTCGACGATTCATAAGGAAGCGCCCCCAGCGATCGGGCGAGGAATCTAGAAAAACACCAAAATTTTCTTGTCCTTGAGCAGCATATTGTGGTCCTTGAAATAACTGAAGTGATGGATCTAAAGCATGAGCTTGATTATGCTTAAGCCATTCGTGGCTGTACTCAAAAGAAAATATTTCTTTGCCGCGAGCAGGAGTAGCATGTAAAACGCCTACCAAGGTTGGGAGGGATAGGCCTGCCCAATGCGCGTAAACTTCGATGTCTCGCTGTAACGTTTTACTCATTTGATGGCTTCTTTTTTTCTATTGTTATTACGCTTAAGTCGTGGAGCCCGTGCTTTTGTTGGTAGCCCAGCATCTTGAAGTTTTCGACCTAGCTCGTCATCGTGACCAATTAATCTTAAATCTTTTTCAAGGCCTAAACTGAGTAGAACATTCGCATAAGCGCCAAATGTTACACTGGGTTCGCCACGCTCAATCGCTCGCAATGTATTCCGGGCAATTCCTGCACGCTCTGCAACTACGGCGGCCGAAAATTTTCGGCGCAGGCGAGCGTAACGAATATTTTCTCCTAACCCTGTTAACAATCGTTGTAGAGAAGGAAGAAGCGTATTTTTTTCTCTGCTCATAATGGGCAATACCTTAATCAATAAGCCTTTTAATGTTCATAGTATTGATCATTATAACACTTATTTTAGTTTGTGCCAAATGGCAAGAAACACATGGCCTATCTGGAGTCACCTTACATAAAAAGCTCATAGCTACTTAGCCCCAACCATAATAAAATGAGCTTAATAACAAAATGAGGAGAGTTACATGCCAGTCAGCGTTTTTGATTTATTTTCAATTGGGATAGGGCCATCCAGCTCTCATACTGTTGGACCCATGAAGGCCGCTTTGCGGTTTGTAAGCTCAATTGAGATTAATAAAACGAATCGCGTAAAAGTAGAATTATTCGGATCTTTAGCCTATACAGGTAAAGGTCACGGCACTGATAAAGCCATATTGTTAGGTTTAGAAGGATATGCACCAGACACGATTAATCCCGACATCATCGCGCCGCGCGCCGAAGAAATTTGTCAGCAGAATAATTTAAATTTGGCAAACCAACATTCTATTCCTTTCAACATGGCATCTGATTTTATTTTTAATTTTCAAGATTTATTGCCAGCCCATACTAACGGTATGCGTTTTTCTGCTTATGATAAAAATAATGAATTACTGAGTTCACAAATATTTTATTCTATAGGCGGTGGCTTTATTTTAAATGAAGAAGAAACCACTCAAAAACCTTTTCCGTATGTTGAAACCGATGTTCCCTACCCTTTTGATACGGCCAAGCAATTAATACAACATTGCGAAACAACACATTTACAAATCAAAGATATCGTTTTTGAAAATGAAAAAAGTTTGCATACAGCTGAAGAAATTAATCAACGACTTCTACACATTGCAGAAGTCATGCGTGAGTGCATAGACAAAGGCACTACCTCTCCTGGAACATTACCCGGTGGTTTAAACATCAAACGCCGCGCACCCGAAATTTTTAAAAAAATGCAACTCAAAGCCACACCTAAATCACATGAATACACAGACAGCATGGAATGGTTAAACCTTTATGCAATTGCAGTCAACGAAGAAAATGCCGCTGGCAGTCGCGTAGTGACTGCGCCTACTAATGGTGCTGCGGGATTAATTCCTGCGGTATTACATTATTACTTAACCTTTTATCCTCAAGCCAAACCAGAACAAGCTATCGATTTTTTATTAACTGCAGGTGCTATCGCAATACTCTATAAAAAAGGCGCTTCTATCTCAGGCGCAGAAGTTGGATGTCAAGGTGAAGTCGGTGTTGCTTGCTCTATGGCAGCAGCTGCGTTAACAGCTGTGTTAGGCGGTACTATTTATCAAGTTGAAAATGCTGCTGAAATTGCAATGGAACATCACTTAGGTATGACTTGTGATCCTATAGGCGGTTTAGTGCAAATACCTTGTATAGAACGCAATGCAATGGGCGCTGTCAAAGCAGTGAATGCTGCACGACTCGCATTGTTAGGTGATGGAACGCATTATGTGACTCTCGATAAAGTGATCGCGACGATGAAACAAACCGGCAAAGATATGATGTCTATTTACAAAGAAACATCCTTGGGTGGATTAGCAGCAAATATTCCTGAGTGTTAAGTTTATGAATTGTTATGGGATGGGAGAATAAGGTTTTCTTTTTTTAACATCCCCAACAAGTCAGCAGTCTTGCATAGTTGTTGGGGATGTTAAAAAAAGAAAACCTTATTCTCCCAGAACATACATTTGTAACGTATAGAAAAAACTGATCATTACTTTTAGGTTGTAGGGCACCCCGGCATGTCGTCCCGGACAAGCGCCGTCCACAGCTATCGAGAGTAAAACTGAGTTATCACGGCGCGCGATCCGGGATCTAGTCTTTTAACTGTCTTCTCAATGCTGCTAAAAACCTGGATCTCGGATCGCGCGCCAGGTAAGAACAGTTATACTTTAATATTTTGTGGATGGCGCTTGTCCGGGACGACATGCCAAGGAGTTTTTTGTGATATGTGACGAACTTGATTGCGAGTTCTTATCGCTATTGACGTCAGAAAAACGCGACAACATAAAATATCCTTTTAATGCTTTTTCCTTCGCATTTTTACAATACGTCTTACGCGACGCAAATATAACAATGTGAAAATAGGGCCTGACAGTGCATACAGAAAAAATGTACTAAATAAAATTTGCGGCGGATCAAGTGCTATACCTGCTGTGATCACAACAACTAACACTGCAACAATAAAAGGGACTTTACCCTTCAAATCAATCTTCTTAAAACTGTAGTAACGTATAGTGCTAACCATAAGTGCAGCTACAAATATAGTCAAAACAGCTAATGGAATAGCCGTCAGCAATCCATGTGGCAAATGATACGATGTACCTAACCATACTGCCCCAGCCAAGACTCCCGCTGCTGCTGGGCACGGAACCCCTTGAAAGTAACGCTTGTCTTCATCCAATACTTGCGTATTAAACCGCGCTAAACGTAGCGCTGTTGCTGCTGTATATAAGAAAACAATTAGCCAACCTATCTTGCCTAAACTCGACAAACAATAGCTATAAGCCAATACAGCAGGAGCCACACCAAAACTCACCATGTCGGATAAACTATCGTATTCCGCTCCAAAAGCCGTTTGAGTATTGGTCAAACGAGCAACACGTCCATCTAAGGTATCAGCAACCATGGCAACAAAGATGGCTATCGCCGCAGTATCAAAATTGTACTTCACTGCAGCAATAATCGCATAAAACCCTGCAAACAAAGCCGCTGTAGTGAACAAATTAGGTAATAAATAAATACCGCGAGGGTGCGTGGCTTTTGGTAATTGTGATTGAACTTGCTCTTTTTTCATATGTGCCCTTGCTATAGCTGTCTTGGGGGGTAGATTTTGCCTGAAATTCACTCGCCCCGCTAGAGTCGCGTGCGAGAAGATCAATTTGAATACAAAATGGACAAAATTACAAGTTTTAATAACTTCTTAATGCAATTTTAAGCTTAAAGGACTAAGATTCGCACATATTCAACACATAACAACATTAGAATCGCCTAACGAGGAAAGATTTAAATGAGCCCATCCCGACCTTTAACCTCATCCAGCATTGAGGAACATAAACAAGTACAGCTTCATGTTCCATTGCTTGAAGGGGAAGCATCCAATACAACTGCTTTGCGCATCCTTCAAGCCATCAATGATAAAACGGATAAAGTGAATTGGAAAGACGGGCAAGAAATTATTATTGCTTTCGGTTCGTTGCTTGCAGCAGCCTCCTCAGCCAGTACGGGAAAATCATTTAGTGAAAACATCGTAGAAGGCTTTTTTTCAGGAGCTAATGCAGGCATAAAAAAAGCAGCAACTTGGGTAATTGCAACCCCAGCTATTTTAGCCCAATTTTCATTTTCCCTAAATTCTAATCTTACCCTCGGAATCAAAATTAAACGTTATATTAAACGGACGGCAAGTTCAGACATTTGGCAGCAAAAAACTAAAGTAGCGAAATCTCTTAGCATAGTATTACCCACTATTTTTGGCACCGTTGTGATGGGCAAAAAAGCATTTGAAGGTTCTACAGAAGGCTTTCTTTGGACGATTTGCGCATTCCGTGCATTATCAGCCTTAGGCGCTAATATGGACTTTTATTTACAAAGACAAAAAAATTCTAGAGGTCTACAAGACACCCTAATTATTCGCTTAATTTTAAGCGCGCAAGCAAACTTAAATCATTTAGCACAAACCAATAGTATGGAGTACATTCAAACTTTAAGCCGCCACAGAATAATCAGCTCTATTTGCAATCGTGATTTACAGAACCCCGATAAGGCTGATTTAGAAAATATATTAGATAGCCTACTCAACGCCTTTCCTGCTGAGGCACAATCCTCTCTAAAATCTAATGAATCAAAATCCATTAAGTACTCAAGCTTAATTTTAGGCGCCCTTGTTAGTTTAATTAATTGGAAAGCTGCAACTAAAGTACCAGCACTATTTGGTTTAAATGTTCCCGCAGACCTGAAAGATGTTTATGAAAATCCTGCTTGGCTGTACTCTCCAGGATTTTTATTAGGAGCAATACTGTTTGGCCTTCCTTCAGCCTATGTCAATACTGCAATCAACTCTATTTCTTGTTCTAGACTCTTTAATACATTAAAAAAAGTTCACAAAAACATTCGTCACCATGGCTTGAAAAATTATTTAAATACATTTAGTAAACAAGATTGGGTTATTCTTTTGTTTGGCTTAACAACTTTCAGCCTAGGATATGGTTTAAGTAACGGCGGCTCAGGCTATTTATACCCCTTCATTGATGCTGCAAAAATTCCTAATGGCATTTTTGCCACTGTTGTCTTTACTGCTATTGGTTTTATGTCGCTAGACAGCTCAGGAAATCAAGCAAGTAATATTTACCATAGACAATTATTCAACGATTTCATTAAGAATGAAAATCCAGAACATTTTTTCAATCAATTAACACCAGAAAAACAACAAAAGATAGTCGTCTTAATTAACACATATCTTAATTTAGTATTTGATTCGCTCTTAGATGATTTTAACAACTTAGATATGTGTGCCGCTGAAAAATTATTTACACCTGATTTTCTTAATAAGTTAAACAACCATTTTCAACCTAGCACCCCTGGCACTCCTGTGGAACCTGCAGCAGTAATGTCTATCAATGGCACACCTTCAAAGGATGGATTATTCGGCAACACACTTATATCATCTCGCCCTATTCCTTGCCATCCAAACCGCATAAAAAGAAATATTTCCACCGATAAACTCAGCGCACCTTCAGAATTCCGCGAGACGATTTCTCCCGCACCGTCTCCAAGGTTGTTTGGCCATGCCAGCAGAAGCCTGCCCAACCCTGTACCTGAAATCTTAGAAAATGATAGTAATGCAGATCATGCCCATTCCTATACACCCGAGACTAGCAACTTAATGAACGCTTAATCATTAGCTCAAATAGAGCATTGCGAAAATCCCGGATTTTCGCAATGCTCAATCCGGGCTACACATAACGTAAGTGAATTGCTATACTTCTCGCGCGTGAAAAGCGGGGCTGATAATTTCCACATTTTATCCACAGAAGACACACAAGTTGTTCTCTTGCATTCACCGAAAATATACTCTATCTTGTATTCACAGAGGGAAAAACACCTATATATTGTGTTTTTATAAAAACTCTTTAATATCCTGAGAGTTGCTAAAATCTGCCCTCAAACCTTAATAAAAATAAGTTTATTCTATAAACAATTCTATCAATAACGCTCTGGAGGATCCATGAGTACAGAAAATCTTGCACACCGCCAAACTGCGACAGCACCAACCATCTCTGATGTGACTGTCAATGCACCTGGTTACTTAAAGGTCATTCGACGCAACGGAACTGTCACTCCTTTCGACGCTAATAAAATTGCTATTGCCATGACCAAAGCTTTCTTAGCCGTAGAAGGCTTGAATGCTTCCGGTTCTTCCCGTGTGCATGAAACCGTAAAAAATCTTTTACAAACCATTTCAGACACGTTTGCACGCCGCATGCCTACAGGCGGTATTATTCATATAGAAGATATACAAGATCGGGTTGAATTAACCTTAATGCGTCACGGCGAACATAAAGTAGCGCGCTCATATGTTTTATATAGAGAAGAAAGACGCAAAGCACGCAGTGAACAAAAAAATGTTGAAGAAACCATAGGTAATCAATTACATGTCACATTGAGCAACGGCGAAATCGCACCCTTAGATCTTAAGCGCATAATGCAAGTTGTTAACAGTGCTTGCCAAAATTTAGAAGACGTTTCAGCAGATCTCATTATTGAAGACACCAAACGTAATCTTTTTGATAAAGTACCCGTAAAAGAAGTCAGCAATGCATTAATCATGTCTGCACGCGTACTCATAGAAAAAGAACCTAACTATAGTTATGTCGCTGCCCGCTTGTTAGCTGATGATTTACGCGGTGAAGCCTTAAGCTTTTTAGAAATACAAGAAAAAGCAACGCATGAAGAAATGAAAGAACTGTATTTCCCATACCTTTCTGCTTATTTAGATCGCGGTATAGAATTAGAATTAATTTCTCCCAAACTTAAAGCATTTGATCTTAAAAAAATAAGCGCGGCTATCAAGCCTGAACGTGACTTGCAATTTACGTATTTAGGTTTGCAAACTTTATATGACCGTTACTTCCTACACAGCAATGGCACACGTTTTGAATTACCTCAAGCGTTTTTCATGCGTGTTGCAATGGGCTTAGCTTGCGAAGAAAAAGATAAAGAAGATCGTGCAATTGAATTCTACGATTTACTTTCTTCATTTGATTTTATGAGCTCCACACCTACACTCTTTAATTCAGGCACTTTACGTCCTCAATTATCTAGCTGCTATTTGACTACTGTACCTGATGATCTTGATGGCATATTTGCTGCGATAAAAGATAATGCATTACTTTCTAAGTATGCAGGTGGTTTAGGCAATGACTGGACTAGTGTGCGTGCAATGGGCGCACCTATCAAAGGCACCAATGGTAAATCACTAGGCGTAGTGCCTTTCTTAAGTGTTGCGAATGCGACAGCAGTAGCTGTGAATCAATGTTTCGCGCCTGAGACTATGATATATACTTCAAAAGGTATTAAACCCATTGCAGAAGTAACAACAAATGATCTCGTACTGGGTGTTAGCGGCACTTATCGTCCTGTTACTCAGACTTATGTTTATAATCAGCAAGATCCTATGGTGACACTGGATTTGAAACATGCTATCGATTCAATTCGTGTCACAACAGGACATCCTTTTTATGCCATTCGAGGAGTTCCACTGGAACAATCAAACGAAAGAACTCTGCGTCAGCTGCAAACAGGCAAAGTGAAATGTGATTGGATAGAAGCTGGCGAATTGCAGCGTGGCGACTATGTTGCACAGACCATTCCAACAGAGATCGTTCCTGTTGCAAATGTAAATGAAGAAGAGGCTAGACTTTATGGAATTTTATTAGGTGATGGCCATCTTTCCAAAGACAGCATGCAATGGGGTGTTTCAGGAAATCCATCCTCAGATAATCACTTAGCATTTATACGCACTTATTTAACTGCGCGCAGTATTCATTACTGGGAAAATCAACGCAATGATACCTATTTGCAAATAAATTGGGCTACAGGCAGAGGAGCTGTGCGTGACGGTACAACAGGTCGCATTGTTGGCAGCGGTAGCCAAACTCTCCCCTTTAGTTATGATGATATCTATAACGAAAAAGGTGAAAAACACATTGCTGCACGTCTCGCTCATTTACCAAAACAACATACACTAGCATTAATACAAGGGCTGATAGAAACAGATGGTAACGTCTCACGTAATAAAGAGATTACATTTTGTAATACCTCCCAAAATCTTGCAGAAGGCTTGCGTTATCAATGCTTACGACTAGGCGTACCCACCGCTGGCAATAAACGGCTGCGAAAATATAACCATACTGGTACGCGCTCAGATGGATCAAAAATATTTTTTAATAATGAAAGTACTTCCTATGATGTGCGTATTCCTGCTGTAGCAGAAATTGCGGAACGTTTAAATTGCAAAGTTATAACCAAACGCAATTGGTTAGAATATGCTGGACATGTTTTCACTCGTGTAAAAAAATCAACGTCAATAGAACCAACACCGTTTGTTTTTGATTTAAAAGTCGAAGGGGACGTGTCATATATGACAACTGTTGGTCTTGCCCATAACGGCGGAAAACGCAAAGGTGCTGTGTGCGGTTATTTAGAAACATGGCACAAAGATATAGAAGAATTTTTAGAGCTGCGTAAAAACACCGGTGATGAACGTCGTCGTACACATGACATGAATACAGCAAACTGGATTCCTGATTTGTTTATGCAACGCGTCATTGAAGAAAAAGATTGGACCTTGTTTTCTCCGAATGAAGTGCCAGATTTACATGATTTATACGGCAAAGATTTCGAAGCGGCTTACACAGCGTATGAAGCCCGCGCTGAAAAAGGTGAAATTTCTACTGCGAAAAAAATTCCTGCACTTACCTTGTGGCGTAAAATGTTGGGCATGTTATTTGAAACAGGTCATCCATGGGTAACATTCAAAGATCCATGTAACCTGCGTTCACCACAACAACATGCGGGTGTGGTTCATAGCTCTAATTTATGCACTGAAATCACATTGAATACTTCAATAGATGAAATCGCAGTGTGTAACTTAGGTAGCATCAACCTGACAACACACTTAACCGAAAATGGTTTAGATAAAGAAAAATTACGTCGCACGATTAACACTGCAATACGCATGTTGGATAACGTGATTGATATTAATTATTATTCCGTACCACAAGCACGTAATTCCAATATCAAACACAGACCTATAGGTATGGGCATTATGGCATTCCAAGATGCACTTTATAAGTTAGGTATTTCTTACACTTCACAAGAAGCTGTCAAGTTTGCAGATAACTCCATGGAACTCATTAGTTATTATGCGATAGAAGCGTCTACCAACCTTGCAGTAGAAAGAGGCACCTACTCTTCCTTCGAAGGATCCTTATGGAGCCAAGGTATATTACCTATCGATTCTATAGGCATTTTAAAAGAGCATCGTGGCGCCTACTTAGAACAAGACAACAGCAGCACCATGGACTGGAATACATTACGTGAACGCGTTAAAAAAGTGGGGATGCGTAACTCGAACGTCATGGCGATTGCACCGACTGCTACCATTGCAAATATTTGTGGTGTATCACAATCCATAGAACCGACTTATCAAAATTTATTTGTGAAGTCTAATTTATCGGGTGAATTTACCGTCATTAATCCTTACTTGGTTGCGGATTTAAAAGCTGAAAACTTGTGGGATGATGTTATGGTCAATGATCTTAAATACTATAATGGCAGTGTCAGCAAAATCACACGCATACCTGATGTACTTAAACAACGTTATGCAACTGCATTTGAAATTGATCCTATATGGTTAGTCGATGCTGCATCACGTCGCCAAAAATGGATAGATCAAGGTCAGTCACTCAATCTTTACATGGCTGAACCTTCCGGTAAAAAATTAGATGCACTTTATAAACATGCTTGGTTACGTGGACTAAAAACCACTTATTACTTACGCAGCATGGGCGCAACTAACACGGAAAAATCTACCATACATGACGGCGCTTTAAACGCAGTACAAAGCGAACCTAAAGCATGCTTAATCTCAGATCCTGAGTGTGAAGCGTGTCAATAAAATAAAATGTAAGGTGGATTAGAATCGCAAGACTCCTAATCCACCATCATTAACAAAAGGAACCACTATGTCTATATCACCAAAATTCAGCGAAGACACTCATGCTACCGGCGGTCTTACCGGATTAGAAGCATTAGAAATGGGTGCAGCGCGCATACATGTCGATGACAAAAAAATTATTAATTGTCGTGCTGACTTAAATCAACTCGTTCCTTTTAAATATAAATGGGCTTGGCAAAAATATTTAGATGCTTGCGCAAATCACTGGATGCCTAATGAAATTAATATGTCTGCAGATATTGCATTGTGGAAAGATCCCAACGGATTAACTGAAGATGAACGCACTATCATCAAACGCAATTTAGGATTTTTTTCCACAGCCGATTCATTGGTTGCAAATAATTTAGTGTTAGCAGTTTATAGACACATTACCAATCCTGAATGCCGTCAATATTTATTACGTCAAGCATTTGAAGAAGCATTGCATACACACGCTTATCAACATGTGATTGAAAGTTTAGGCATGGATGAAGCGGAAGTCTTTAACATGTATAGAGAAATTCCTGCAGTTGCACGCAAAGCAGCATGGTCATTACCTTACACACAAAGTCTAGGTGACCCACATTTTCATACAGGCACAGTCGAAAACAATCAGCGTTTATTGCGTGATTTGATTGCATTCTATGTGATATTTGAAGGGATATTCTTCTACGTCGGTTTTGCGCAAGTCCTGTCTATGGGACGCCGCAATAAAATGACAGGCACCTCAGAACAATTTCAATATATTTTGCGTGATGAATCCATGCATCTTAATTTTGGTATTGATGTTATCAACCAAATTAAAATTGAGAATCCACAACTGTGGACTGAAGCTTTCAAAAAAGAAATTCTTGGTATGATACATGAAGGCGTTGAAATGGAATACACGTATGCTCTAGATACGATGCCGCGTGGTATTTTAGGCATGAATGCAGAAATGTTTAAAGAATATTTACATTTCATCGCGAATCGTCGCTGCGTGCAAATTGGGTTAGAACAACAATTCCCTGGCGCAAATAATCCATTCCCTTGGATGAGTGAAATGATGGATTTGAAAAAAGAGAAAAACTTTTTTGAAACCCGTGTTATCGAATATCAAACCGGTGGAACCTTAAACTGGGAATAAAAGATTTGATTGGGAAATTTTAACCCTCCTCTCCCCAACCCTCTCCTCCCGTAAAAAGCACGGGAAGAGAGGGGGCGTTCTATTCATTTTCAAAAAACCTAATAGTTATGAGCAAAGCTATGGGTTTTACTCGTTTACAATTACCCTCTCCATTACCTTTAAACTTAAGAAGAACCTACCCTCTCCTCCCGTAAAAAGCACGGGAAGAGAGGGGGCGTTCTATTCATTTTCAAAAGACCTAATAGTTATGTGCAAAGCTATGGGTTTTACTCGTTTACAATTACCCTCTCCATTACCTTTAAACTTAAGAAGAACCTACCCCCTCTCCTCCCGTAAAAAGCACGGGAAGAGAGGGGGCGTTCTATTCATTTTCAAAAAACCTAATAGTTATGGGCAAAGCTATGGGTTTTACTCGTTTACAATTACCCTCTCCATTACCTTTAAACTTAAGAAGAACCTACCCCCTCTCCTCCCACGTTTTGTGTGGGAGGAGAGGGTTGGGGAGAGGAGGGTTAAAACTTCCTTTTCAGCTACCCCTTGACGCCACAAACCATATATCTTACCTTGAATAAACATAAAGGAATGACAACATGCCCATAACCATCATAGGTGACGTAGATATCCATAGACAATACTGCGCCGGCTCATTCACCAAATTAGTCACCACCTATGTTTGCTTATCTTTACTCTCTGAAAAATACGATTTAAACCAAATCATTGATGATAAAAATTTCTTAGATACGCTTTGCAAGAATGAAAAATCCAAACACTTTCTATCCATTTTTCAAAATAAAATAGGCAGTCAATTTTCTATACGAGATATTTGCAGTTACTATACTGGCCTACCTTACACATTTGATTTATCTGAAGATGAATTAGCAAAAGCAGATGCAGGTTATCCTTTCAAACATCACAGCATACTGGATGAAAAAACGTTTTTAGACATGTGTGAAAACTGTATTACACCTGTTTATCACAACGAATCTAAATTTCATTACTCAGAGCTTTCTATTATTTTTTTAGGTTATTTCATAGAACAAGCCTATGAAATTAAAATAGAAGAGTTATATCAAAAATTCATACTCAATAAATTCAATTTACAGCATACTCAATTTTCTAGAAAGCGAACCGACTCAGTCTACATTCAAGATCTATCAGATAGGTATGACTACCCCTCTATTGCTATCTTAGATCATGGCTATTTTTGTTATAGCAACGGCTACTACACCACGCTTGCTGACATGAAAATATTACTCGAAAATCTTTTAAGTGAACCTGTGTTTCACGTTATGACAGATATAAAACACGCACGTGCCGCTTCAAACAGATTATTAAACGGTTTAGCTGTCGAGATTCGATTACTCAAAGGTGACATCCTTTATGGTTACGAAGGATTATCCTATAGTGGCTGTAATATATGGGCTTACTCTACTAAAGAAAAAAAAGGCTACCTCACATTCAGCAATGACGAAGATGCAGTGTACGACACAATTTATAATAATTTTGGGTCTACTGTTTTTGATGTTGTTCCTGCATACTCTCAAGTCTTGTATAATAATTTTATCAAACATTACAATTTTAAAACGACAAATAAAAACATCCCAGAAGAATACCAAGGCAGTTATCATCGCGTAAAAATAAATGAAAAAGAATTAAATGATATCTTTACGGTAGCAAAAGATTTTATTGTTATTCGAAATCCAGACGAAATAAAATACGATACTATGTATGTGGATAATTATTTTCGTATTAAATGCAAAGACAACGTGCATGGTGTAACAGTCGGTTTATATCACTCTAAAAATAATAATCATTATATGTTATTCGATGGAACGCTATATCAAAAAATAGTGTGACATAGACCCTATAATAACTCAGGAAAAAGATAATCATTTATTTCAAACGTTTGATCATGATACCACTTTGCCACAAACGTAATATAAGCGACTAAACGTTCATCCTGACTTTGATTCGCACTTCCTCTATGCAATGTTCTGCCATCAAAAATAACGACATCACCTGGTGATAACAAAGGCGCATACAGACGTTCTGTATTTTCTTTAGCAATCATTTTCTTATGACTACCTTTAATAAATTCAGTAGGTCCATTCAGTTTTGTTATTTCAACCAAAGGCATCAATACAGTGAAATAATAAGGCGGTAAATTGAGATCTAACTTATCTAAATCATTACCCTCAGTCGTATTTAAAATAGGATAGATGTCTCTGTGCAAGTCAGTAGGCCCTGAACTTGCCAATGAGGGAATAGCGCCCCAGTAATGTCTAAAATCAACGTGAGGTGAAAGAGAATTAACAATATCTATAATAGGCTGAGCGATTACATTGAAGATATCTGCGGTAAATCCACATCTATAATCCAAACGGCCTAGCTGTCTTTCAGCAATATCAGAATAGTTCTTTAACGGTCTATCCATCTTGCTTATTTTTTTCATCACTAAGTCACGAATTTTTGCGATTTCTAACTGTATGACTTCTATTTTTTTACCATCAATTAAGTTTTTGAATACAATCACGCCATCGTTTTGAAACTGATTCAATTCCATGCGTAGCACCTCTAGTAGCCCGGATTGAGCACTGCGAAAACCCGGGATTTCAGGAATCTCTACCCCGGATTTTCGCAGTGCTCAATCCGGGCTACATCCTTCATCCCTACAAATTAGATAAACTTGTTAAGATTTCCATAATAATTCCACTGTAAACTTCTTAGAGTATTTCCATATAGATTAGCACAAACATAAAGAGTACTCGTTATTAACTTTCACAAATATAAAGGATTATATATGCGAAGTAATGCAACTTTAAACTCAGCTTTGGACCTAGCCTATAGCTGCTATGAAAATTATATTTCTCCATGGTTTAAGGCGAGCGACTCAGTGCAGAATCAAACGCCAAAAAGACACAGAACACGCTCTCAGTTTGATGCGAACAAAACGGCTAGCTTAGCCATCCCAGAAACACCCTTTACTTTTGTGGAAGTCACAAAAGTTAAAAAAAGCAAAAAAGAGAATAAAGCCATTAAAGAAAACAAAGACAATTATATAACTAACTCAACTCAAACCATAGTTGCACTGTTAAACTCATTTATGGCACTCATGATTACACCTCAATCAACTCCAGCTGCCTCCACACAGCCTGAAGAAGATTCTCAACATGAAATCGTTACGAAAAAAATAATAAATAACCATGAGCCGATTTCAGAACGCATCAGAAAATTAGAAAAAGAATTATTCCAATCCGATGATGAATTTGAATGTGACCAATTGATGCTGCAAAAAATTGAATTACTATCAGATGAAATAAAAGAACACGCAGCACGACGTGTAGATTTGTTTTTTTATTTATTAATATCCGTATGGGAAAAAAATATCACTATCAAAAAAAATTCGACCGCTATACAACATGGCCAAGGCTCTGCTAAAAAAGGAACGCAAGCTTGTCATAGCTCTTTATTTCCTGCTGTTAAATTTGAAAGAGCACCCACTCCACTCGGGTGGATAATGTCAAATTTTGATTTTCCAACACTAGATGGCACACAATTCAAAGAAGCGCTCAATATGACAGTAGAGCTGCCCAGCATAGTCAATATATTCGATGGACTGTTAGAAAGAAAGTACCGTTCAACTAGCTATACAAATGATATTTTGTCGCTATTAAACAAAGTATCACAAAGCGAAATGAAACCTATAGATGCTATGAATGAATTTTTTAAAATTATGAATACATTTTTTATGTATATAGAAAAGAAATATGTCTTTTCCCCAAAAGCAAAAAATCCAGAAGCATTTAAGAAGGTATGGGAATTGGAAAAAAAAGGCACTTTTCATGCTGTGAAACAAAATACACTCGTTATTGATCACAATTATGTGGGTTTAATGTTAAGAGCTAATGAAGCAGAAATAAAAAAAATGGGCTCTGATTATAAAGACTGCGACACTCTTTTTCGAAAAATTCAAAAAGAAATATTTGAATCTAAACACAAAGACAAAGAGCATACCAAACAACCTAGACGCAGAGCACAGACCACAAAAAAATAGACATAACGTGCGGTGTACCTAGCCGCACAAAATAATAAACAGGACAGACCATGTTTTCAAATAAGCTCTCTCCTATTGAATGGTTTAAAACGTTTACTCGTGATAAAAAGATTTCTCAACAAACAGAAGCACCTGCTGCTTCTACACCATCAAATGATAATTCAGCTGTAGAAAACCAATTTGCTATTTGGTCTACAGAAGACAAAGAAGCACTGTCCAAATTGGGCTTGGACAAAAGCCATCAAGAAATGCTAACCACTCTTATTACAACATTCGATGAATGGATACATTTACACCCTCAAGGTTGGTATCACTCTCAAAAGACCCTACTCAACAATTTGCTATCACCTGTTGCAGAACATGTTGATCGTATGAATAATCAAATAATCTCAGCAGAAAATGACGAGAAACAAGAATTATTAAAAATAAAATCAAAACTGATTGAAGACAATAAAGTGCTTATCGAGGTGCAGGAAGGATTAACTAAGTATCTGCAAACTGCATTCAATTTAAGAAAACCTAAAAAAATCCAGACTGAGAAAATACAATCAAAACAAAACATAGCGCATGGATACCGATATTTTTGGCATCAATGCAGTTATTCAATCTTTCATAGTTATTTAGTTAAAATCTCAAAAATGACTAAACAAGAATTGCTAGATGGAAAAGCAAAGCTTTACATCTATGCATTACTCAAGCTTAAGGAAAAAGAGCTCATTAGTTTAGAATTACCACTTGATGAAATAAAAAAACTATTATCTGAATTTAATACAGTTATAACGACACTAAAGTCTAAATGCGAGTTGGATGATAGTATTGTATTAACAATTGATGAGATTTACTCTACATCCAATATTACCCATGAAATCATGCCTAAATATCATAGACTACTCGATTTAAAACATGAGTTTGAATCATCACCCCTTTATACGCAATATGCTCATATACGTCCTGGCATTTTAATACAATTTACGCAGTATCTTGATTATGTTTTTAAACAACTGGAAAAATCTGCTAAAGAAAATAAATTATTTCATAAAAGCAATTTCTTAACCGACCAGTCTAAAGCAAATACCTTGTTTGATATTTTAAATAAGAAACGTAAAGAAATCGCAACCGTTATGTCATTTCAAGAAAGACTAGCTCTCAGTTTTGGTGGAAACGATGATATTATAGAAATCCTACATCGTTTTGTAGAAAACAAAGCAACACGCTTGCTGCCCACACATTTATTTTTTAATTATGAAGTGAGTCAAGATTTTAAAGTATTCTCCTGCTCTGATCTTAATAGCACAATTCCAGCAAGTGATTACAGTGCATGGAGGAGACAATATATCTCGAAACATGGCGATAAATCACTGCACGAGATTACACCGCTACAACAATTTTCTGTGACTGATTGGCTGGAAGAACAAGCTCTCATAGAAAAAAATGCTAAATTATTCCATCAAAATAATATAATACCCGTACAAATGATACGTATTGTTTCTGCGAAGAATTTAAATAATCCGAATGACCTTGAAAATACAGAACTTAAAATATCGAAATTTTTGCTGCCTAACTGCGTTGTTCCTTACATACATCAAAGCACACAAAGCAAGGCCGCCTCAGCATATTATGATCAATTAGTAGGAAATGGATTTACAAGCAACATCAACAATAAAAATAATTTAATTTATGAATTTTTTATTACACAGTCTGAAGAAAGAAAATCATTTATGGTGATAAATACCGTTTTGAAATCAGCTCAATTAAATTTTATGCTGAGACAGGTGAATGCAGAAGTCGATCTTAGCGTGCTTTTTTCAGATAAAACGCATACTCTTTTTGCAGGTCCACAAGGAGCAAAGAATAACTTTTTATATTTAACGAATACCTTAAATAAACTTATCCCCTCCTGCAAAAATGAAATTTACACTGCGACTAAAGCAATGGAGAAATCTGAAAACAGTTCACATGTATTAGCTTTTAGGGACTATATAAAATTAGCAACTCAGGCAAACAATGAGTTATCTTCAAAAGTAAAAACTATACTTTCATATTGGATAGAGCAAACTAAAAATAATAACTCCCTGTCTTGCTCACAAATGACAGAGTTCAAAACACTTTTAAATGACGCTCTTCTTGCTTTTGATGATTACACTTTACTTGCTGAAGTTCTCACTCCACCAAAAATGCAGCCTGTCAAAATGTAGGGTGGTTAGGTGCGCAATAATCCCCGTTACAACTCACTCATTTTACAACTCTTTTTCCAACGATAAAATTACTCATATTAATGCTATAATGGTAACAAATAGCCTACTCAAGTCGAGGGCGTCATCATGGACTCAAGTCACGATAAAAAGAAGAACGCATCAGATAGCGAAGACGTTAAAAAGCCGAGTAATGAGTTACATAAAGTGCCGGATGAAGTTTTGCATTCCGTTCTTTCTCCTTATCTTAATGAAAGAGAACTCAGCAAATTAGCCAGAGTTAATAGAACAAAAAACGCTTTATTTCAGCCTACATTATCTGTAAAGAAAGTATTAAACCTTGTTGTGAAGTACGAACTAAAAGATGAAGCGAAAATTAAAGCAGCCATAGCAGCAGGCGATAATCCTATTTTAAGCGAAATAAATGAAATCTTAAATCAAGATCCCACTTTAGCATTAAAACGAGAGCACATTACTGACCATGCGGGTAACAAGCATTACTGCTCACCATTAGAATATGCGCACTGGTCTGGGAATTGGGCAATGCGGTATATAATTTTTTATTATGCCAAGCAAGTACCCAATGGTGAAATGCATGCAGCAGAACAAATACGTGAATGGGATGCTAAAGCCTATAATTATAATCTTCTGTTAATACGCGCCGAAACTAATACTATTCCCGACACACTTGAAAAAGATAAACCCGCATTAATTAAACAATATAATAAAGACGGCGAAGATAAAATTTTTCAGTGGGGCGATGTCAATGGAGAATGGCGGTTAACTGAGTTGGATGATGATGCTAAAAAATATTTTAACAATTTACATTTTCCCGATGACAGCCGAGACCAGCCTATCCTAATGGAAAGCAATAGCATCACATCTAACATGTACGATGCCTTAAAAAAAGGCCACACAGCAGCGCATTTTGATCTTAATGAATTTGTTCGGGCGACTGATGCTTTTATTAGAAAGTACCCTCCTAACGTTGCAGTACCGCAGGCGTTGTGGGAACAATTCCATGCCGATTGGCACGAGATAGGTAAAACACAAAAAAAAATGCCTGCCTGGATAGCTGCAATCTGGTGTTCTGAAATTTCATTCTCGTCAGTTCCTGATTTAAAAGCCGTTATTGCCTCACCGGAAGTTTTTCGTTTGAAATTATACTATGGTAATAATTTTTATAAGAAGGGGTTGGGCTCTGAGTGGTCTATACTCAAGTTGAGTAACGGCCAGACTGGCCCATGCTTCTCGATGCTCAATAACCTAAACCACCCGGTACCGTTCCTCAATGGTGACTCGGGCTCGGCCATGGCCGCTTTAAGTAAATTGATCATCAAGCAACGTGAAGTATTTAAGCAGTGTTTGCCAGCGGAGCCAGACAAGTCACCGGGGCAATCTCGGTAATATAGAATCATAACCCAATCACCTCATCTATTCTGGCTAAATTTACACCAATCCTTTGATATTCCCTTAATAAATTGATGTTATTTTACACGCATAGCAATTTAATGTTTATTTATTAAGGTAAAGCTATCATGTTTAGACGATCACCTAGAAGCTCTAATGAAACGTCAGCATCAAGTAATTTAGCTCCAATGTCGGCTGCATCAGCGACTCCCGCCCCATTAAGATCCTTTGGAGAGGATGTAAGCAATCCCTCCCCACCACGCTCATCATTGCTTGCACGAGCTATTCTTGCAGCCCCTGACTCTCCAACTATGGTAGATGAATTTAAAGCGTTACAGATAGAGGAACAGCCTTCTAGTCTATTGACGGACCCTATTGAGGAGCCCATTCTAATGGCTGACTCCGTTGAAGAGGCTAATCCATTTGGTCCGTGGGACTTGGGATCATCGTCTTACCAAGTAGAAGCTCAAAGCGCCTTAAATGCCCTAATAAAAAAAGAAAAGAAGTATTATTACTCAGATAGGCACATACCTAATCGAAAATTAGGGGCAAAGGATATTTTTGATAGTGGAACTGTCATCTCAGAAATTGAAGCCGCTCGCTCAACAGGGTCTAAAATGTAGAATCATGAGAAGCTAATGCGAGATACGCTGATGCCAGGTTGGCAATCTAGCGTTAATGGTTTCAAACAATTACGTCCCGGCAACAATCCAGATCCAGTCCTTAGCGCACCAACACTAATGACTAGCAGCACACCCCGTACAATCAAGAGTGTTCCGTATAAAGTACTAGACGCTCCTGACCTAAAAGATGATTTCTACCTTAATTTACTCGATTGGAGTGCGAAAAACGTGGTGGCAGTCGCTTTAGGTCAAGCTATCTATTTCCATAACCCCGACACTAGTAATACTCGAAAATTTAAGGAATTCAATGTAGATGACGGCCTCACCTCGCTATCTTTTTCGAAAACTGGAAATACGTTGGCTGTAGGCACCCATAACGGAAAAATTCAGCTCTGGAACGTTGAAACTTCACAAATGATTAGAACGTACTCGACTCATACCCATAGAGTCAATTGCTTAGCATGGAATGACAATGGCTTGCTGACAGCGAGTTCACGAGATAAAACGATTACTATCCGCGACCCCAGGTCTCCCAATGTACTTACACAGACTTTTAAAAAACACACGCAAGAAGTTTGTAGTCTTAAGTGGTCTAAGGATAATGAAGAATTTGCGAGTGGCGGTGGTACAGCTGATGCACAAATACATCTTTGGTCCACTGTCACTGGAAAGGAACTATACTCCGTCGATACGGGATCACAGGTGTGTAATTTAGCTTGGTCTAAAAATGTTAACGAACTGGTTAGCACAGGTGGATATCAGCAGAATGCAATTAAGGTGTGGAAGTATCATAGAGTCGATGGAAAACCTGCTTTGCTAAAAATAAAGGACATAGAAGGACAGCACAGCAATCGCGTACTTTATCTTGCGACTAGCCCCAACGGGGAATCAATAGTCACAGGTGCAGGTAGCCGCGAGGTAGTGTTTAAATAACTGTGTCAGCTTTCTTAAAATTGTTATAATTCCATAACTTTGGAGAGCTGAACAACATGAACAACCGTGATATTAATTTAGATAATTTTGATTTCAACCAATTTCAAAAAGAAGCTATTGATC
>JARLJN010000170.1 GCA_031291255.1 Gammaproteobacteria bacterium | reverse complement strand
TTGTCAGAAAATTATAGAAAAATGGAACCAACCCATGCACAATTGGGCGCTGATAATTTCTCAACTACAAATTTATTTTGATGGGCGTTTAAATTTGGAGCTGAGATAATTTATGCTGACACAGTTAGATGAACACTCTCAGCCGCGACAGTACGATTCGCTTTTGGAAAATGTTTCCTCCAAAAACTAGCTCGGAAATCAAAACTGTTTTGAATACACCGCCGGCTATCCGTTGATTGGCACATATCATAAATGAGTTGTAGGTTGGGTTGAGTGCTTTTTACGAAACCCAACATAACGTTACGTTGTGATCTAACTAACAGTTTAATTATTTAGACTCTTTACGCCTTCTTTTTTCATCTACATCTTCTTGATTAGCTTGCTCAACATTCTCGTCATTCCCTTTAGACTTGCGTTTTTTTTCTGGATTAAAGAATTGACCTGCAGCGGGTACTGGCGCAACCGCCGCAGACGCGGAACGTACTGCTGCCCTTCGCAATTGTTTATATAACTCTTCAGCTAATAATGGATTATTCTCAGCGGCAATTTGCGCCATTTCTTTGGTGATTATTGCGCCATAGATTTGCAACACCTCAACATTTTCAAAAATTCTTTTGCCATCATATTCATCATCAGGAATATATTCACAAAGATGCTGAAGAATCGATTTCCCATTGATTTGTTGATTTACTGCTGCTTGTTTTAATCGAGTAAATACTTCTGATCGTGATTTTGCAAAACCTGCTGTGGGCGTCTGCGATAACATTTCTGTTAACACTGCTGGGCTATTAAAAAACGCCGCTAACATGATAGAAGTCCACCCTTTATAGTCTGTATTGCTATTGGGTACTGTTGTGTCAAATATTAATTTATGATTCCCAGAGCGACGAATAGCATCATAAAATAAAGCTAACACTGCAATTTTTCCGCAGTTTTTGACTGCATAGAGATAAGTCGTTAGGCCTTTATTTTTTCCCTCAGCGTCTAACGTTGCGCTATAAAGTGCAGGATGCTCGGTCAGCAACATTTCTATCGTTGTTAAATATTGTTTATTTAAATTAGAAAAAATACTCACTTCATTCATTGCATTAATAGCAGCTATTAAAGCTTCGACAGGATTAGAGTAAGATTCAATCATTGCAGAATCTTTATCTTCATCTTCCATTTCTGAGTGATCATTAAAATGATGCGCACCAAGCTCTACATTCGGTCTATATTTATCAACCTCTCGTGCTAATAAATAAAAATCAGAAATAAGCTTAGCCTCTGACTTTTTCAGATTAATGCTGCGTAATGGTCTTAACTGAGTTTTTAATTGATTGACTATGGCTCTTAATTCGGCATCCATACCCTCAGGCGATTTTTTTGGGACTATAGATAATTGAGCGATAGTCAATTTAATGTGTTGCGATAAAGGTTTATCAAGCACAGACTTTGGTGCATGCATACTTTTGGATGGGGTTTGCTTAGTCATTTTAGGAGGATCCGGATTCACGCCAGCAACGTGATAAGGCTCTGCTATTGGTAATACGTCCGGATATTTACGCCTAAGAAAAGTTTCTAAACCCGCATCACGTGTATCAAAGAATACTCGTTTTACTTTACCATTTTTTCTTTCTGCAATATAAATTCCGGCGTGATAAGAAGGCCCAGAAATTTCTATACCGCGCACATCGCGCAGTGGCAAGCGTCGAGTGTCAGCAAGCACTTTTAGTAGTTCAGCACTTAATTGCTCTACTGTTTTTTCAGGTGAATTTTTCGGGTCCAGCTTATACCTTTCATCGGTGAGATGATCAGCGCCTTCTATAGTATAAGTTCTGTCGCGTAATATCATAAAAGGCATGAAGTCATATCCTCACATTAATACTTACTCATCTACTAACATAATTATATAATAAATTGACTATATCAGTGCTAGGCTATAGTAAATTCTCTAACCTATTGATATAGCCTGATACAATCAATAAGTTGACAGAATATTGTTGATCAGAGGACGCATATTATGTTTTCAACTTTTCAAGCCTATCAACCCATTAGTGTAACAGGCGCCGTGCGTCATGCAGCTATGTGGTTATTTGCAGGTTATTCAGATCAAGTTTATAAAAATCCAAATTTTAAACCGACTCTTGAAAATCCAAAAGGCATAGCCATTTATTGTGTACACGGTACTGCTGATCGAGTCTCTGCATTCAGTTTAATAGCCCATCGTTTACTTATGAACTTATCACCCTCTATTTCGGCTATACACTTATGCGCGTTTACAGCACGCGTACGAGGCATAGGAATAGAAGATTATGCATCACAATTGCAAGAAAAAATGATAGCGAATGGGGATGAAAATGTTTTTATATTGGGACATTCTAGAGGCGGTTTAGTTGCAGTACATTTTGCGGTAAATCTAGCAGCAAAAGCAAACATTAAGGTGTGGGGTGTTTTTTCAATTGCATCACCTCTAGGAGGCTGTGCGCTGGCCTTGCCGCCTATCTCTTGGCTTTCATCGTCGGTCTATCAAATGCGCATAGAAAGTCATTTTTTAAAAGATTTAAGAGAACAAGTAAAGGCATCCAACTTAAAATTTATATATTTTTCTGCGGAAAATGATTCTATCGTTACACTCAAGTCAACTTACATAGAAGAAAATTGTCATGCGAAAATTGTATTAGAACGTCATGGACATTTATCAATAATGTCATCCTATAAATTGTTAGCGTATTTACACAAATACTTAAATGAATTGACTTCTACACTGACTAAAGACCCAGTTGAAAATGAAAATGATGAGATCATTATAATTGAGGATGAAGCGCCTTCACCACTGATAGAACCGTATAACGAAATTGATATGTTTATTGCAGAATTAAAAATGCAAAATTACATTATGAAAGAAACTAAAAAAATTTACATACTCGAAAAATTACGCAATTCATTTTTAGATATCATGCAACAAAAAGAACAAACTGTATCGGTTATTACAGTGGGTAATTACATCAAAGAATTTTTACAAAAAAATAATTACAATGATAAATCTACATCAAGTGAATTGATTGGCAATGCTGCTTCTTATGCTTTTTCACTTTTTAAAATAGAGAAATTAAATGATGCATTTTTTCTTGATATATTAATTGAAAAATATAAAGACATACCGCTACATTCTGTTAACTCTAAAGTAGCTAGCGAAGGCATACGAATAAGGGAGCAAATGTTGTAATATCACAACTCAAGGTTTAAAAATTTAAAGTTGTGATATCACATTTGATCTCTTAGTCTCTCTACCCCTTAAAAATCTATCCTATGCACAGCTATGTTCAACGGGCTTATCTGCAAAACGATCAGCAATCCATTTAACATACAAAGGTTCAGCAACAGGTGGTGTACTAAAGTGGGTTTGATCACCAGGGAGTTGTATACGCGTTATATTTCCACCTAATTTACACATTTGCTTATAATACAATTCACCCATGATTGGCGGCACTGTCGTATCATGATTTCCAAAATAAATTATGACTGGTGCCATAGGCTTAACAGGTAATACACTTCCTTTCTTATTTGCCTCTATCCACAACACTGGGTTTTGTATATCAGAACGTAATAATTTTTTATATTCATTGTGATAGGTGTAATTGAAAGAATCACTTGCAACATGCATACATTTTCTGACGAAAATTCCATTAACCGCTTTCGCACCTTCCTCAGTAAAAATGTCCGTCAATTTTAAGGCTGGAAAAGCTGCGGTCATGCCCCAAATATTTTGAGCATAATGCGTAAAATTAAAAATATTCCCACTAAACGAATCACCAAGTGCTTGCAAATATTTGTTAGCACTTTTTGCATCTAATTTTTCCGACGGAATTGTGACTGCCACATCAAAAGGTGCCATTGCAACAAATCCCACAAGTTGAATACCGTCATTTACACTATCTTTTGCATTGAGATAATCAGTTAATCCTGCTGCAGCAAGCGTTGCCCCTCCGCCTTGAGACCAGCCATACACTATCGCTTTAGAACCTGCATGAGCTTCGGTGAATATAGAGGCTGCTCGAATAGAGTTGATGACATCTCGGGCTTGTGTTGCAGCAACGGTATACTGATGTTTTCCGCCTCCACCTAAGCCTTGATAGTCAGTTGCAACAATGACATATCCCGCCTTAATTAACGCTTCCATGCCAGGCAATCCAAAGTCAGTCCAGGAATTGCCTGTTGGCGAAAAGTATTGATTCAGTGGCTGCGCTGGATTGAGAACTTGAGAAGGACCACAAGTTTGAGCTGTACCCGTTGTACCATGCGCCCATGCAACTATAGGCCGACCTGAAGAAGGTGCTTTGCTAACTGGCGCCGCAATAATGCCAGTAGAGATTGTTTTACGACCTTCGACGTCTGAAGAGACATATGCGATTCGCCACGCATTTACACCTGGCATAGAAGTTGAAATTTTTTCAACTTTAAGCAGAGCACCTAATTTGGCGTTTGGCTGAGATGCAGGAATTGAAGAATAGAAACTCCCCATATCAACAGGGCCAAAATCATGATCTAGTGCAAAGGATGGAGAAGAAAATACAGTAAGTAACGATAAACAAACATAATGCTTATAAGATATTTTTTTCATTTCAATAATCCTTTAATGAGACAATACATCCTGTCGGTTTACTGATTTTATACAATCCATAAGGAAATCACAAAAGATACTTTGATAGTGTATAAACATAAAGATAGAACCTCCTTCCGCACCTGCAACGAATTATGATAGGCTAGAAAATCACTAATAAAATATGGACGTTCTAATATGCTGAAACTATTCTCTATTCGTTCCTTAACGATACTTATAAGCACTATCATACTTAGCACTTCTGTTATATCAGAAACAAAATATTATGTTGCACCCTATATTTCCACAGCAAAATCACTAAAAATGACTACACCAGAAATGGCGTTGCAAAAGTTGATCGCGGGCAATATGCGCTTCATAAATAATAAAGTGATAAATCGCAATCTGACTAATCAGGCAATTAAGACTAGCGTGAAAGGGCAGTTCCCATCCGCGCTGGTGTTAAGTTGTATGGATTCACGCGGTATACCTGAATTAATACTTGATCAAGGCATAGGTGACATCTTTGCTGTACGTCTTGCAGGTAACGTGATTGATAGCGACCAGCTTGCAGGCATAGAATATGCTACTAAAGTAGTGGGCACCAAACTGATTGTCATTATGGGCCACACGCAATGTGGAGCTGTATCAGGCGCCTGTCAAAATGTGAAGCTAGGTAACCTTACTCAACTGCTCGACAAGATACAGCCCGCAGTTACCGCTATACGCAATCAGCAAGATGACAAGTTAGACTGCGCTGATAGCGAAACAATAGATTTAATCGCAAGGGAAAATGTACTTCATATGATGAAACTCGTTACTGAAGGAAGTCCCATTACTAAAGATTTAATCGATAACAAAAAAGTAATGCTTGTTGGTGCGATGCAAAATATAAAATCTGGAAAAGTCACCTTCTTCGATAGCGACGGCAAAGAAATCGAGGCTGAACATCAATCGTAAAACATGACTAAGGGTCAAGTGAATCACAACGCAAGAGGTAGTGTTTAAATAACTGTGTCAGCTTTCTTAAAATTGTTATAATTCCATAACTTTGGAGAGCTGAACAACATGAACAACCGTGATATTAATTTAGATAATTTTGATTTCAACCAATTTCAAAAAGAAGCTATTGATC
>JARLJN010000169.1 GCA_031291255.1 Gammaproteobacteria bacterium | reverse complement strand
TATGTTCGCTGATGTGGTCGTATATCGGACAATCTGTTTGCACTAGAAATGTTTTAGGGGATGGGGTTAAATAAATAAAATAGTTAGATAGCTGGCGTGTAATCTAAATTTTAGAGGCGGGGGTAAAAAATCAATTGGCGGGAGGGTGACACTCACATTGAACGCTTAATTCATTGATTAGATTAATTTTATGTAATTCGGGTTTTGTGACATACCCCAAAAAGTACCCCAGGGAATTTGGTACTGAAAAATCATTCGAACCGGGGTGTTTTTATTCTCATCCTATTTGTAATATACAATCTTTCTGCTGTCTTTCATAAATAAAAACCTATAATAGGCGAAGTGTAGTCTCATTTACTTAAAGCATACAACATAAATAAATTGCCTTAATTTTAATCAGTCTGTATTATGCGCAGCATGTTAGAAGTCATTTCGTTAATATTATACTCATACGTATCACCATCATGCTTGTAAGCCAAATTGCCTAGACACTATTTTTTATTGTGTGATTTCAATTTTTCAATAGTGGTACGTTAACAGTTAATCGGTACCATTCTTTAAGTGAGTTCCAATACATTTGTAACTCATCATTATCTGATAGTGACATTATCTTTTCTTCTAAATCATTTTTCGTTTCAATAAGTGCTAAAGGTAACTCAGTTGTTTTTGATGCTCTTGCTAGCTCAACAAGCAGAGATAGAGAAATAAGCAATAAATTATTGTCTTTTTGTTTAAGCACAATATCCAGCGCGATTGGTATTAATATAAAAGCTCTGTCACTTGATATATTTTCCGTTAAATCACTAAATAAGCCTAACGTAAAACATTCATCATGCATGTATGGATGAGGCCATCGTTTTGTACGCAGATTAAATAGTTCTGACAAATTATCTGATAAGTTTAAACATATTTGATCAACTAAAGCAGCTTCATGTATATATAGATCATGAATCATAATAAATGTCCTGAATAACTAGATTTGTATTAATTAAGCCGATGTATATTTCAAATTATTTAGTAAGTACCATTGGTTACTTTCATAACCAATAGGTTGTGGTTCAATATCATTAATAAAAATATTTATCATGTAGATTGATCTACAATTACCCCTATACCTTGAAATTCCATTGCATCTTTGTAATTCTGAAAGATTTCATTTTGCTTTTCCTTAGAAATTGGGATCCCATCATCCCATTTAGAAAATGCATCAGATGCTATAATGTCACAATATTTACCATTAGGTAGTTTGCCAGCATCTGTATTAATAGTTATTTTTCTAGGGCCTTCTTGATATTCAGAAGTAAAGCGCCCCGTACACTGCACGATAAACCCATGAATACTTTTCACACCTTGCTTATTTAGCCATGTAAATGACATAGAAACTCTCACAATTTTATTGATTAAATACAAATCTTGGCTTCAAACTCAGCTCATCTAAACCAATTATTTGATTATTCATTAATATCTCTGATCTATGATTTAGATTCCCAACAAATGAATTGAAAATTTTTGCATGACGACATTGCTTCGATAAAAACAGCATAATCAAAATTTGGAAATCTTTGTGTGATCTCGTCAAATTCATTATCATCTACAATACTTTGTGGTATTTTAATTTCATCTGTTTCTGTAACTAAAATAAAAAAAATATCTTCTCCAAATGGTCCTGAATCATTTGTTTCTACTATAAACTTTAAGAATTCCACCCAAGTATATGTCTTATGTTGATAATTTTTACTTTCAATTATTAGATGTTCATTATCTATATGTATTTTACTCGCTAGAAAATTAGCCATTACATTACCTTAATCGGATATATATACTATAAGCTCACCGTAATGAAGAGATTTAATCACAGAGCATAACCATGCAAAACATGGAGTTAATCTTAGGCAAACCAAAAAGTATAGGTCAGATTAAATATATTAAGATATGTGTTTATTCTTAAGTATTTTTTAATCTCTCTTCTAAATCTTTGCCAATTGTGCGAATGATATCCTCACTTTCTTGAGTGCGTGCCAGAAAATAATTTCCGTAACCATCATCATGAATCAACTCAAATCTATGACCGTTGCTTTCCAAAATCCATTTTCTAGCATCAGGGCCATCATATTCTTCTAACACTTCAGCAGAATAATATTTCTGTACAAAGGTAATTAATTTTTCAAAGCCTTCCCAATCAGAAATAGCATCAATAACTGCTCTATATTGATTATTATCATCTCTTATAAAGATAACTGATTTTGTCATAATTAATACCTATTTTTGTTAAGTGGATTTTGAATGCCAAGTGATGTATCAATATTCTGATTTGTACGCATTGAGCTATTTATAATTGAATTCCATAAATCATCTCCTACTTGATTTTTACTATACGCTTTTCTGACTAATTCCTTCAAGGTCTCAGGTGGCGGCAAACTCTTTGCGATTTTTTGATTAGCCATTAATTCTCTTGCTTGTAACTTAATTTCATTTCGAAGCTTGATGTACTGGAGTGCCCGCTCTCTTAAGGTAAGTGTTTCATCTATTTTTGAAGGTAGTTGTGCTAATTGATCATGATACCATTTTCGAGTTTCAATATTATCCAATGACCGAGCAAGTAAATTCTCTGAAACATTAACTTCCCCAGAACCAAATATTCCCATTCTGGTTGTAAGATATTTTTCTCCAAGAGTAGAAGCTCCAGCAAAAACTCCTTCGACAAGGCTCACTGTTCCTGATACTGGAGTTTCATAACGTAACATGTTTGTAAATTGTTTGTGGTTTGTTTGATATGCATGTTGTAAGCGATCTATATAAAGAGACTCACCTGCATTAGTATCAAACCTACCATACCAAGCTAGATTTTTAAATCGCTCACTTAGGTTGTTAATGGTTTGTAGGGGATGCAATACTCCTTCACCAATCGAATCACCTGTTTGATTAATGGCAGTTATTACATTGCTATTTGCAAGTCTAGCTAAAATATTTTCTGTTCCCTGGTTTTCAAAACTTGCAATACTACATGTTAGAAAAGTATTTTGAGCTTTAGAAGTATTATTAAAAAATGCATTTTTATTTCTTGCATATTGTGAAGCTCTCTTCTGACTCGTCATCTCACTCAGCTCTTCACTCCACCTCGGATCTTTGACATCAACATCCGTCTGACCCATCTTAGCAACATGATGATCATCGCTTTGTTGTTCGTTATTTAAAGTTTTATTTTGCTGTTTTAAAATATCATTTGTAATATGCGAACCCGCATAACTGCCCATCATACTGCCTAACAAATTTGCGCTCATCATGCCTGCATCAAAATGATGATTGAGTGCTGCGTCAGCGCCGCTTGCGGCAAATGTTTTTATGCCTATGCGTGCTAATTCATTGTCAAGTTCATTATTTGTAACCGCTCCCACTGTTGCGTTGAATGCAGCGCCAACTTGAGTTTTCCAATCAAACTTTTTTTCTAATCCTGTGCTCATTAATACAGCTTGTTGCGCGAGTGCAACGCCTTCCGCAAGTGCAATATTTTTTGCTAAGGATTCGCCTGGGAAT
>JARLJN010000168.1 GCA_031291255.1 Gammaproteobacteria bacterium | reverse complement strand
ATTACAACCACCAATTTTTTACTTTGTTGTTTTTCCCCGCTTCGTCTTCCTTCTCTTTTTGGTACTCAGGTCAGTATCCTTCACGTGCCCCAAGAGAGCTTGCAATTTTTTCAGGGTCTCTTGATTCTTTATAATTTGTTCTTCAATTATTTTTATCTTTTTTTCACAGCCCTTTATAACAGATTTTTTCTTCTTATTACTTGTAACCGTTTCAATCTGCTTATTAATGAAACTGTCTTCGAATTTTATTTCATCTGGATTTGAAATGTAATACGAAATTGATTGAGGCCTGGTAACACTCATCACTGACGACACATGCTCCCTTGCCTTTCGTACTGACATTTTGTGACTCTTGATCTCTTGTATCGCTGCAAGTTTTTTTTCTTTATCTCCAAGGGGGAATAAAGCGATTCTGTGAGAAATGCTTAGATTCTCGTAATCAGATGAGCCTGCTAATAGTTTTTGATCAGCTACAATATGGACGGCGTTATATAGCCAAGTTTTTCTTGGCATGTTTTCTCCATTATTAAACAAATCATCCGATTTATCAGCTAATTGCTCAAATAATAGACGTTTTGGTTTGGTTTTTTTCTTTGCAATTTTGTCAGGTGTAACACAATTTTGATCACCCCCATAAATCTTTGTAAAAAGCATTTCACCTATAATTAACATTGTACTTACAAAGCCTTCTTTGTAAATTTGTCCTATTGATTTGAGCGTTTCTTCGATTAATTCTTTTTCATCAGGCGTAACCGGTACAGTGGGTTGATCTTCAACAAGTTCAGATACAGAAAGTGTATTTTTGTCTTCATCATCAGTTATTTTTTCTTCATTCATCGTCTGCTCTCCTTTTTATTATTCTGAAATATATCCATATCAATACACTCATCACATTATCGAGTTGAACATACAATATCTCAATTTTTTATCTTTGAACAGAGACGAGAATAATATATTTCCAATCTGCTAAAATCTTAACTTTGAATCGTATATATAAGAGTGTACTGGTTTGAAAATCTGTTATAAGAATGCAGGTGATGGGCATTACTGAATAAGAATGAGGGAGGTATTGGTTATTGTTGCAGCGGTTTTAAACAGTTGCATGGTGGGTTCTCTTGATCTGCGGGTTAACAGAACATCTGAGCAGGCATACACAAAATATGCGTTTCAAATAATGAATTATTAATTTGGTTATACTATAAAACTGCAGGGGCAACTTAAGGTGATATCCCCTGACAGTTTCAGAAAACTATTATTATTACCAAAATGCCATAGCAATATATGTAATAATAATTTTGCTTTTTTCCATTTCCCTTGATTTTGTTGACTTGCAACCTCGTGCAGTGGCACGTCCTGAAATGGCGCGACACTGCACGACTGGCTATTTCCTGAGAGAATCAGAAATCCTATGCTTTCAGTCTTCTTGTTTTAGGTCGAATTTCCTGATGAATTCTGCCCCTGCCTCAGTTATCTCCTTAGTTTCTGATAAAAAGCCTCTATCGATGGCCTGACGTTTGCAATTTGAGACTTTAGGCTGGCTGACTCCGAAAGCCTTGGCAATTTCACGTTGGGTCATTTCTTTCTGCATTACAGCCACCATGATCTGGTCATCGCTATCCTTATCATCCTGCTCGGCTGCATCATCATCTTCGTGTTCCCAGGCAATCCATTTCGGGTTGTCTGGGTGTTTCCCTGCCTTCAAAACAAACCCCTGAGCCTCCCCTCGCTTGGCATCACGCGTTTTTTCATATTTGATCCTGAAATGAATCTCATCCGTATTGCTACCCAGTTTTTCCATACAAATAGTAGTGTCAAGGTTACGGGTTTGAGCGGAGTGTCCACTATATCCACCTGCTCGATTACTATGATGGACGAGGATAACGGCGACCTTTAATCTCTTTAATGATAACAAAAAATGATTGATGATGTCCCAAGACTCTTTAGAATTTTCGTTAAATCCCCAACAAAGTGATGTCAAATTATCCAATATCAGCACCTTATATTCAGGGTTCTCCTCGAAAATAGAGTATATCGCAGCCCTCCACCCCTCGTTAGCCAGATCAATTGATCCTCCGTATTTATGACTAAACTCATTGTTGATTCCAGTCATTATTGGATGATCGATACTCGCAGGACCAAAGGGATCAGAAACTGAGGATAGCTTGCCTACAAATTGATATTCTATCAATTCGCCGTCAAGGATCACTATCGCGCATTTGTTGTGAAGTTGTAGCGGACCAATTTGATACTGTTCATCGCCAGCTCTTGTCAAAATCGATGCGATCAGCATCAAAAAATAGGTCTTGCCAGCCCCAGGTTCGGCATAAAGCATTATCAGGGCACCTTCGGAAAGAAATGGAAATATAAACATCTTTGGTGGAAGAAAAGGTTTTTTTCGGAGTTTCTCAAAGGGAATCAATGTCGCCTTTAATTGTTTCAAGTACCTTTCTGAGTCAGGCGTATGTTTGAAAACGGATGTTGGAGCTGGAGTTGTGCCTTTGTAAACAGTTGTGCCAGCTTTTGGAGGCTTTACCTTTAGTGGTTTAACAGGTTTCTCCGGGGGCGGTTGATCCTCATTTCTGAGAGAAGCTTTTTGTTCATCCACGGGTAGGTGGATTATCTCTTCCATAATGATTATTGCCTTCCGAGGTTGACCACAAGATCTCTTGGCTATTTCTAAAAGAGTGTCTTCACCAACCAATCTCCCTTCTTTAATTGCTATGGACTTCATCAACCCCACTGTCTCATCCTCTGTCAGTTCTACAAAATTGTGTCGGGAACATCTTCCCCTTAAATCCTTCCGAATTTTTTGTGGTTCTGTAGTAGCTAATATGAAATAAACATCTCCTGGGGCGTCCTCAATGATTTTAAGCAGAGCAGCTTGAGCATCAGGGGTAAGGAAACTACACTCATCAATAAAATACAACCTGGGCCTAGAATCAAATGAACGGTATAACAACGCTCCCTTTATATTACGGATAGTATCGATACCTCTATCTGTAGAGGCATCGATTTCGTTGTAGTTAAGCATACTTTTAAGATCTTCCTTTGGTTCGAGTCCAAATTTTTTCCTCGCGATGCACCTAGCACAGGTCGTTTTGCCCACCCCTGTTGGTCCCGACAGAAAAATAGCGCGGGAGTGCTCTGGTTCATCCAATGATGTTGCAATTTTTCTGATTGTGTTTGTGTTACCGACAATCTCTTCAAATGCTAATGGTCGGTACTTCGTGTCAAGACTCATATTACGCTCCAAAAAAATAGTTTCAGGACTGTGGTCATGCTACAGACCTTTATAAATGCCTTTGTGAGGCCCTATTAATATAGGGCGACCTGCGAGGTGGTTTTTGCCACAGGCCAAGTAGCCAAAGAGACATATTGTTTAATATCAGAATGTTGATGCAGAATATTTTTTTGCTACATTGAAAAAAATTAAATGGCTGTATTCAGGATCATCTTTTATTCTGTTGCTGATCCGTTCGGATGGGTTATCAATGACAACTCTGAAGAGGAAAAGATCTGCGGCTGCGGCTATGGTCTTCCACGTATCGGTGAAGAGGTCTTTGAACAGTTGGATATCGTTCCGGCCAGGATATCTTGCCGATGGGGGGCTTTCCCTCGACATCAATGCTGCCGGAATTGCCAACCATCCCTTTGTAATTTTCCGAAAAACTGTCTAATTGGAGTAACGCCCGAAGGAGCCGCGGCCAGTGCCCTGTTCTACAGGCTGATCGAAACTGCCAAGGCCATACGCTTGACCCCCATGTCCCACCTAAGCTTAGTTTTCGAAAAACTGCCGACAGCAACTACACTTCTGAAGTTTTTGAGGTATTACTGCTTTGGAATGTTAATCAAAACTTGATTTAACCGACGGAAATGGGTTCACTAATATGTGGTTGGAAATTTTCAAGATGGATACCGATTAACGGAAGTGATATGCTTTATGGGTCAAGGGAGGGGTTATAAACCCAAGAAAAACCATCGCCAAGGGCAAAGACATTTATAATGCAATATGCTTTTATGCGGGATGTCGCCATTGGACATTAACGGATGACAATGGGCCTCTGCATCCATGCAAGCAAAAAAAGGTCGTTGTTGAGAGTCACTCGGATACAAAACCCTGAATCAGTTATGTCACTTGTATTATATTTGTAAACGGAAAAAATTGTTGAAATCGGGTCCCACTGAACATTTGCTCAGTCCGATTCTATGAAATGAAACTTTCAACTTCGAAACTGTTTGAAGGATCTGTTTATGGAAAGTAAGCCCAAAAAAAGAAAAAAACCTACGCTTGGAAAACCAAAGTATGAATTTTGGAGTAAAGTTGATGGGGTCGAATTGTGGCAAGCCATCCATCTTTTTTATGATCAGCAACCAAAAAGAGTAATTGATCCTTATAGCGAAGATGCGTTTGGAAACTATGAAGAGAAGCCAGTTGAAAGCCAATTCGATGATGAACAATTCGACCTCTATTTATTGGCCGAGGTAGCTGTTAGGGCAGGGCTTATTGGAAATTCTGACCTTGTTAATTTGCATAAGTTTTTTGAGTGGGCAATAGAGAAAGGATTCCCAACGGGAGAAAGGCTTTATTCTAGCGAATTGTATAATCGTTTAAAGAATAACCAGTTGGATCAAATCCCCGTTTGTCAAAGTAGCATGGAAGCACATGATAATGACAGAACAACAGATAACAAATCGGATCAAACCTCGGAGTGTCAAAGCAGCAAAGAAGCACACGATTATATTTTTAGAAAAAATGCTCGTGGATTATGGGATTTTGTATTCAAAGGAGAAAAATGCCCATCATTAGCACATAGGAAGGGATTCGATTATATAAAAATACTTTTGAGTAAAAAAAATAAAGAAATCAGCTGCCTCACATTACAATCAATGTTTGGAAATCAACCAGATAAGATATACAAGGAAGATAGTATTGGAGATGAATTGACAACGCTAGACCACAAAGATCTCATGAGAGGAAGTAAAATAATGGACCCTTTACAGCAAGATATAATAAATAAAATCGAGCAAATTAATGCCGATATAGTTGAATGCGAAGCCAGGGAAGATTTCACTGCAATAAATAAGCTTAAAATTGAAATGAAATCTCTTGCAAGTGAGTTGATACGAAAAAACGGGAATATCTCTAAGGAAATTAGTAAATTGAACCAACGAGAGACTCAGGAATCAAAAAAACCAATAAAGGCTGTCTGCAAAGCAATTAGAGAAGCTAGATTGTATATAAAAAATTCCTCCCCACTTCTTTATTTGTATTTAAAAAATTGTATAACGACTGGAAATTATTGTATCTATAAAGATCATTCTAACATAGAATGGCATATTGACTGAGAATTTAAATGCCTTGCCTTCCATAACCGTTGGATGATTCCGGCTGCCTTGATATAAACCTTTGAAAATACAGCTTGTCTACCCCTTGGTCGCCGTCATCATGGCTAAAGGAACAACCCAGCTTCGTCCTGCACTCACCGCAGATTGGCTTGACGTATTCACAAATCAAGTCATCAAAGACAGCCCCTTCAATGGCGTTGTCCCTATCAACAATTAGCAACCTGAATTCGCGGCATTCAGCGTCAAAGGT
>JARLJN010000167.1 GCA_031291255.1 Gammaproteobacteria bacterium | reverse complement strand
TTAGCTTAAAAGTGCCAAATGCGGGGGTGGGAGCGGGTATCATTTTTTTGGGGGTTATACAAATGCCTCAAAAAAACCTGGAACCCGGACCCCGCGCCATGTTAGAACAGTTATACTTTACTATTCTGTGAATGGCGCTTGCCCGGGACGACAATGAGATATGATTAATGGCTGTTGACGCCATTTATCTGGGCTACAACATCATGTAAAAGTAGCCCGGATTGAGCTCAGCGAAAATCCGGGGTTCTTTATGCAGAAACCAGCTGTTTCAACTGCCCTTGCAACTGTGATTTTTCTTGTGCGATTTCCCATTTCTCTAGGGTCAGCAGCTTATTTTGATCTTTTAATTCTTTAACAGCATCACGTGTAGATGATAACTGCTGAGAGATAACAGCTATATCTTTTTGCAAATTTGTTAACGTGCAATTTTGTTCTTCCACTTTATATTGCAAAGACTCACATTGTTTTTTCCAATGATTTTCTGAATATTCTTTTTCACTAACTAAAGTTTGAGATTGCTTAAGCTGCTGCGTTAACTCGTTTTGTTCTTGAGCAAGCAGGGCATGAGCATTTTGTAAAACGGATAGTTCCGAATTGATTTTTTCCGATTGTTGCTTCAACGAATTATTTTCATTATTCACTATCAATATTTCTTGTCGTAATTGCTGTAGTGCGTGATTAGCTTGTCTTTGCAATTCAGCTTGTTTTTCTTCGTCTAGCAATCTTTGTTCGCGTGTTGATTCACGAAAATGCTCTAAATTAGTTTGAACTTGTTTATGTAGGCGATTGAGCTCATCAATACGGCTTTGCTTTTCTTCAAGCTGTTTTAACAGCGTGTCTTGCTTAGCTTGCAGACTTGAATTTTCTTTTTGAGCAAAAGCCAATGCTTGCTCTGAAATCACTTGGTTTTCTGCTAATTGCTTTTTTTCATGTATCCACGTTTCATACATTTTTTGCCAGCGCTGGTTATTGCTTTTAAACTTTTGCAATTCATCTTGCAGCGTTTGCATTTCAGCTTGATGCTCTATTTCTTGAGTACGTAAGTTTTCATCCGATAAATCCACCAGTCTTTGCCATAAATCTTTAAGCGTAGAGACCAATTCTGACGGCAAGTTTTCTTTTAAAGAAAGCGTGTCAGTAGAGTCTAGATTCTGTTTCCAGTTTTTTAAGTGTATTGCGAGGGTGGTATTGCTTCCTGAGCCTATAATCGCTCGTATGCGGTCTAGAGTAGGGGTTTGTTGCTGTTCGACGAGTTGTTCTGCGGCTTTTGCGACTTCTGTATAGGTAACTCCGGGCCTGGCCATGGCATTATGCTCCCTGTGTGAATTTAGTATGTAATAACGTAATGACGTATAACGTTATTAAAACATACATTATTTAAATTTACTAATATAATTAATAGCTTTCTATAAGGTTACTTATAGAATGTAATAGTCCAAACAAAATAACACCGTATCGTAGTGATCCATTTAGAATGACACTTCGATATCGGTTAGTAGGTTTTAAAAATCAAATTTTTGCTCTATCTGCTGTTAACATAGACTCTAAAATTTGACTAGACATTTCTTTCACAGATCCAGGTGAGTGTGATAAGAATAGTGTGTTTGTTTTATCGTTATCACCAATAGATTTAAGTGTATCAAAGTATTGTGTGATTAAGACCAGTTGCATTACTTCAGCTGTGGATGCATTACCAACAATTTTTTGGAACTGCTCAATTGAGCTTTGCAAACCTTCTATAATTGCTTTTCTTTCATTAGCAATCCCTTGACCTTGAAGTGCTTTACTTTGAGCCTCTGCTTCCGCTTTTTTAACAACGAGAATTTTTTCAGCTTCACCACGAGCATTTGCAGCGACTTGTTCGCGCTGAGCCGCATTAATATCATTCATTGCAGATTTTACTTTTGAATCAGGTATGATATCTGTGACTAACACATTTACTATCTCATAACCGAAGCCTGCCATATCAACGTCTAATTCTTTTTTTACTGCAGCGGCTATTCCTGATTGACTGGCAAACACTTCGTCTAGTGTCATTCCTGGGACGTGCCCTAAAATAACTTGTTCGACATAGGATTGAATTTGTTTTGTGGGATCTGACAGTTTGTAAAAGGCGTCATATGCTTTTTCAGGGCAGACACGATTTTGAACTGAAATGGGAATAGAGACAAATACATTATCTTTGGTTTTTGTTTCCATCGTTAAAGTGATTTGATTGACACGCAAACTAATCCTACCGGCTATGCTATCAATAAAAGGCCATTTCCAATTTAATCCAGGGTCAGCTACACGAAGAAACTTACTAAAGCGGGTAATGATCGCAACTTCTGCAGTCATGACAGTAAAGAAGCTTGTTAAAATTATGTAAAATAGGAGGGCAGCTAAAAGACCGATTGCGATACCCATACATTGCTCCTTTATAATAAATTAGTTAAGTAATAGGTCATATAAATACAATTAAGTAAAAATAGACTTTTATTTTTCTTCTTTTGGTGGGAGAGTTAATATAAATTTATTATAGCATAAAGGGAACGTGACGGGTGACAGTGACTGACTGCGCCAAGTAACTCCAATTACAATCTAATGACTTTGATAAAGATGTTAGTGTCTGACACAGACAATCTTGTTAGCGATGATTTATTTGCTGCTGCATTGGATTAGCTTTCATTGAATTAGCTGCAGAAACCGGCACGCTAGATGCATCCATCGCCACATCATTATTTCCTCGATGAGACTGAACAGATGGTGCAAATAAATTTGTTCTCAACCTAGCACTATTTAATGAATTTTGTTTTGGTTCTTCTGCAGGTATAGATGAAGATGAAGCTGCTGCTTCCATTCTTTTGATTTCTCCCTCAATCTTATCTTTTGCAATTTTTTCTTGTTCTTTTACAAATGTCTCAATTTTATTTTTTATAAATACTGAAGTGCAATTTCTTAATTCACCTATCGCTATATTATGATTTGGATTAATAGCACACTTAATAGTTTGCGGATTGCCTTTTTCTGAAAAAACCTGCACAAGGCTCGCGCGATTATAAGCAATTCCACTTGAAACAGTAATCGGATCATCCATCACACATAAAGAAATAGGGCACAGAAAATCTTTATCAATATCTTCAAACTTATATTCAATATTTTTTAATCTCTCTTCAAAAGTGGGAGCAAGCTGGGGGTAGGGGTCAGGCCTGCAAAATGCACTTTAATGCACTTTGCAGGCCTGACCCGCCATCTTTATTTCCCTGCATAAGGTCCGATTGCCAAATCTAAAATGGCTCCGGTAGCATGAGAAATAACAGCAACAATACGAGCTATAGGAAATCCAATTCCAGGCTTCTGAGTTGTGGATTGTGGATAAAGCGTTTGATTTTCTAGTGTGTCTGACATCGAAAGGGTTGAACCATCAAATAACTTAATAT
>JARLJN010000166.1 GCA_031291255.1 Gammaproteobacteria bacterium | reverse complement strand
TTTTCATATTTCTATTTAGGGCAATTAATAGTGGAGTTTAATAAAATTAATGAGTTAAATTTTAAATATGAAAACTTGCCAACAATTATTGAAACAGAGTTGGCAAGAGTATGGTAAATTCGTGGGGATATTTCAGCTCGCAGGCGGGGCTTTGATCATCGATTAGAACGACATGTTTTGAATGTATATCTACGGAATATTTATTTTGAATGTGTGCTCGTGCAGGCTCTAGAGAATGTGTCACTTTAGATTGTGCACTCGTAAAATAAATTAAATCGTAATTCAGTATTTCTTTTAATCCTAAACCAGCACCTAATCCTTTGATCATATGATATTCATGCGCGTTAATATATGTCTCATCTTCAAGAATAGCTGCACTGATATAATCACCTCTTCTATTATTTTTTTTATTATCCTCAGTGTGATAGGTTTTTTTATAGGTCGAAATTCCGATATGTAATTCTAGGCCATGTTCAGCTGCAGTTTGTTTTAAGAGATTAATATTATCTAGCCAGATTTTATAAGTGCCGCCTGTCCAAGCTATGCTGATGTCAACTTGATCTGTAAGATAATCTTGGATAGGACAGCTTTGGGAAAAATTAATAAGAGTATTGTCGATATCAAATAATATAATGGCATGCCTAATATTCATGAGCGTAGTCCCTTATGTTTGAATAGACTATGCCAGTATAGAATAGAATTATTAAAGCTAGCTTAAGGCTTTGAAATGGGTGATATCCTGATTCTCATGCGTAGATAACCCATAATTGGCAAAATTGAATAAAGTGCAACAACGATTAAAATAATAGGTAACTGGCGTGTTTTGTTTAATCTCATCTTGAGATGCAGGTGTAATTATATTAATGAATTCTGGGCTTGCTAACGCTAATTGATTGCTAGGTATAGGCTTATCGTTGGTCCAGTGTGTTAACTCTTTTATGCTGACATAAGGTGCTATGACTCGAAGAATTTTTATGACTTCAGGATTATGTGTGCTTGTTATTCCATCTTGAGTGAGTGATTTGTATCTGTCAAATAAGAGTGACAAGTGTTTTTGTTGGTCAGAAGATAATTTTTCTCTGACAGGATTTAACATAAAATCAATGGCTAGGCAGCAAGTAGAAAAAGTCATGGCAGAGCTTACTTGAGATAATAAGGATGCATCAATAAAACTTCCAATAGCCATTAAAGTGAAAAGAGCTATAGAGTTATCTGTAATGGATTCTTGGTCGCTATGGGATAGCTTATTGTTACACTTTTCAAATTTCTCAATCATAAGATCAACAGAGTCGATTAAAACGATTTTATCAGTTGGTGGCATGATAGGCTCTTGAAGAGGAGGTAAAGCTATAATGGTTTGTTTTTTAGTTCGAAGTTCATTTTCATATTCTTCAACAATTTTTATTAAAGTTGTTTTTATCGTGCTGTTTTTTTCTTGAATTTTTTGTATTTCATTTTTCACGCAAAGTAAAAATGCTTGATCTGATTCATTTGCATTTTTATATATAATCTCACACATCATCATGCGGTTATTGTTGGTTTTTTTGAATAATCTCTTAATGGCTATAGATCGTTTGCAAAATCTTTCTTGTGCATATTGAATAACAGCGTTCAGAATAGCTTTTTTGATAGAGCTAATAGATTGAGTTTCTATCCAATTTTTTAGGTTGTTGATAGTTTGTTGACGTATTATTTTCGAGTGACTTTTACTGAATAGAATTTCTGGAAATGGCATGTGTGGTTTCCTAAGATATAAAAACTAGCTATAAGAAGCTAGGGGACTGCTAGCGGAAGGAGCGGGGTGTAGTGCAGCTAAAGTGACTTGTGTTTTAGCAGGTTTAAATAATGATCCATAGGTTGAAAGTGGTTTCATCATAGCTTGTGATGAATCCATAGTATTATCAGTGATAAATTTTATGACTTCAGGTACATTTACATCAAAGCAGTGTTTGCCATTATTGCTAACAACTAAATGCGCATAATTTTTTGTAGGCTCTATGTATTTAAAAAAACTATCTCTCACATCGGTGAGATATTGATGCGTAATACTTTTTATATCACGCCCACGTTCTTTAGTGTCACGCAATAATCGACGAATAAAAACCAAGTCCAAATCAGATTCTACATAAATCATAGTATTAAACAGTGCGCGAGCGCGCGCATTGTGTAAAGCAAAAATGCCGTCTATGATAATGTACTCAGCTGGTTTTTTTAATTCAGTTTCATGTGTTCTTGTGTGTTCTTGAAAGCTATAGCAAGGTATGAAAGTAGATTGTTTGGATTTTAGATTTCTCATTGTCTTTAAAAATAAACTTATATCTAAAGCATCAGGAACATCATAATTTGTTTTTTCACGATCTTTTTTGCTGATATTAGGTTGAGGTTTATAAAAATTATCGAAATAAACTGTCTCACATGTTTTACCAAGCTTGAGTAATGCTTCTTTTATTTTTACAAGTAAAGTGGATTTTCCTGAGCCAGAGGCTCCTGTGATCGCAATTAATGTCGGAGTGCTCTCGTTTGTGATGCCGTCTATCTTTAAAAATGTTTCTAGCGATAAACCAAATAAACGATAATTTGCTTCATACTTTAATTCTTTGGCATGATCTTTTAATGCTTGAACATAAGTGTCTTCGAAATCAGTTTCTATAGTTGATAATTTGTTACAGGAAGAAAATTCAAATTGAATAGTATTCGAAGAATAGAGGATAACTGTTTTAGCAAGTTTATGATTTAGGCTTGCGTTGTTGAGTTCCATGAGCTGAGGATTGGAACAAAAAAATAGGTGTATGATATCGGCAATATCGAGAGTATTGTTTTTCTTTTTAGATAATTTTAAAGTTAAGGTGCTGACCTGTTTAGCATGGTTGGATTCAAAATGGCATTCTATAAAATCACTGACACCTGCTTTATGGGTGTTTGTTGCAAAATGTTTTAATTTTTCATAGAGTTTTTCTTTGTGCTCTAATTCGTTCATGAAAAGAGTAATGTAATCATCTTTAGTATGAAAAGAGACCGTTAGCATTGAGATACCTGTTAGCAAGAATGCTGAAATCCACATTGAATGATGATAATACTATCACAACTAATTTTAACTGATAGTGGAATTATTTTCATTTCTACGTCCGTTTAGAATGCGAGTTCTTCATTGGCCTTTTCAAAATCTATCTCTAGTTCTTCGCTATAATTTTCACGTAATTTTTCTAAGTTTTTAAAATCCCATAAACTTTTATCCATTAACTGGCTGGGTTTAACACTGGTTAATGCATGCAGCATATTGCTAGGAATTTTTGGATTTTCTTTTGCTAATTGCAAGATTAGCATTTTGGTTCTTTGACGCATGAGGTTTTCTTGAGAGCCGCACAAATTGCAGGGGATAATAGGGAATTTTTGTTCTTGAGCATAAGCAATAATATCTTTTTCCTGACAGTAGGCCAGTGGTCTAATTATCATGTGACGTTTGTTGTCACTCAATAATTTAGGCGGCATAGATTTGATTTCACCATTATAAAAAATCGACATCAATAGCGTAGTAATCATGTCATCCCTATGATGCCCCAAAGCAATTTTATTAAAACCATTTTCTTGCGCATAACGATAAATGATTCCGCGACGCAAACGTGAGCATAACGAGCAATAGGTATTTCCTTCAGGAATTTTTTCTTTTACGATTTTATAAGTATCTTCGTTTAATACTTCGTATGAAATTTTCTTTTCTTCCAACCACGCGCGCAAGCCCGCATCGTTCCAACCTGGATGCGCTTGATCTAAAGTAAATGCGAATATTTCGAATTTATTATAACGTCGCTGCAACAGTTGCAAGATACGCAACATGGTAAAAGAATCTTTTCCGCCTGACAGGCAAACCATGACGCGATCCCCTGATTGGATCATGTTAAAATCTGCTATGGCTTTGCCCGTATAATGTAATAACTTTTTTTCAATTTTAGAATCTTTGATCACGCTGTTCTCCATGTTGCCCGTATGCGCTTTGAAATGTTGCCGAATTGTACAGTTTCTGACAGGAATTTCAAAGAAATATACAATATATTTAACTAAGGACAAAAAGAGGGATTTTCAGTTGCACATCTTAGTGCTTTAGCCTAAGATTCTGCGCGCAACACTCGTTTTTTTCATTTTAACTCATCAGCCGTTGTAGCTCAGTTGGTAGAGCAACTGATTCGTAATCAGTAGGTCCGCAGTTCGATTCTGCGCAACGGCACAATAAAATCAGTAAGTTAAAAATGTTTGTTGAAAAAATTTAAGCAGATTAAAATAAAACGTTCCTCTAAACGTTCCCAGTAGAGTGATGCTAGCCGATTCTTTCCTACTTTAGGCTCACACTTTCATGGCATGAAATATCCCTTGTTTATTCTTAGTATAAGCCCCAATTGTGATGGTTTATCTGGCTCTTTCCCACTTTAGGGGGCACTCAGTTTAAGAACACAACACTCTAACTCGTAATCGGTAATTTTCAAAATTTCTAAATCCATATGCTCTCCTTTGTATCAATTTCATCTTTCTATGAAACCCCTCTGTAATCCCAT
>JARLJN010000023.1 GCA_031291255.1 Gammaproteobacteria bacterium | reverse complement strand
GTTCATTGGTTTCAAATTCGTGAAAGATGGGTATACCAATATTCGTAAGAACTTCTTTAACTACTTGCTCTTCCCCCGCCCTAGTACCAGAACTCATTTCCGATAAGATAGCCCCTTTACTCGTGACGACGGCCGTGTCATGAAGATAAGGTAAATTCGGGAGTTTAGCTAACAATTCCTTTGTTTTGTGAACAAAGTTCCTGACATGAAGCACCTCAACGTCGTGTGCTTGTAGCAACTGAACATATTGTTCATGCTCCAGTAAATACTGATCAACGTTCGGAACATCATTGAATAAGTGATACTTATAATTTGATTGAGTAATGGTAGAGAGTGATTCGATCGGGCTATGAAGTAAGACTTTCTTTAATCTTGCTAGTTTTTCGGTTCCAAACATAGGTTTTACTTCGCTCATTTTTACCATCCTTGTAAGATAATTTGTTGCCGTTATTATTTGCATTTGGCTCTGATTAAATACTGATGTCTAAAAAATGCTCGCAAAACGGGGTGGTCTTTGGGCAGCGAACTCAGCTTTGGTGTGATTTTTGGACTTTGTTATAATACACCATCAGGGAAGCTGCTTTTTTCACGAATCTGGATTTGAGTCGTTTTTATGTAGTGATAGATCTCAGCTTACAAGTGATCTGCATTGATATAAAAGAAAACTCAAGCCTAAGGTAAATAAGGAACAGATGAAGGCTAGTGTAGAAAAAGTGAGGAGATAGGTGTTATACCGATCCACTTGCGAAATATAACTATAGGGATTGACCCCTATAGATTGTCCCATGATCGTGAGAAAAAATTGCCTATAGTCTGATAGACGCTTTTACTATTATTAGGAATGAGATACATATCCCAAAGTACCGTCCGCTTGATTAAGAGTCAGCAATTTTATGTCCTTAATTTTATGAGCAAAAATAAGACACATTAAGGCGTGACCTAACTCGTGAATAGGTGTCCCTAGCCAAGCGGTAGCTAAAATCCCTTTCATTCCATAAGCGGCAAAAAAGTAACGGTTAGCTTTGCGCTCAATGAGAAAGGTGAGATTCTGAACTTTGTTGCACAGCGCTATGGTGACTTTGAGGGAGGGTATCGAAAGGAAACTTGGTGCGCTGAAATCAAAGAATATAAGGAGTTCAACGGTTTCAAGGTCCCATCTCAAGGGGATATCACTTGGAAATTCAAAACTGGGGATTTCCATTGGTATCACTTTGAAGTCAAAGAAATTGAATACAACAAACTGGCTAGATATTAAGTCCATTAATATAGCAATTTAGCGATTGAGAATGATAAGCTAACGTGCTATGATAATACCATTAATTGGATACATTTTGGTAAAGGAGAGTGTTTAATATTCCATTATTACAAGATGAAAAAGAATACACGTATGCAGACTATTTGACGTATCCAGACGATGAACGATGGGAAATTATTGACGGAGTACCGTATATGCAAGCAGCCCCGGCACCTGTACACCAAGAAGTACTGACAGAATTAGTAAGACAAATCGCTAATTATTTGTCAGGCAAACCCTGCAAAGTTTATCCTGCGCCTTTTTGCGTTAGATTTCCAATAGGAAATGAAAAGAATGAGAAGGAAGTTAAGAACATTGTCGAACCTGATATATCGATTGTGTGTGATAAATCGAAACTAGATAATAAAGGCTGCAATGGGGCACCAGAAATGATTATAGAAATCATTTCTCCTTCATCCGTAAAAATGGATAGAGTAATAAAGTTCAATAAATATGAAAAGGCCGGTGTTCAGGAATATTGGATTGTAGAACCTGATCAAAAACTCGTTAGTGTCTTTGTTTTGCAAGGTAATCAAAGATATGGCAGAACTGAGTTATATACTGAGGATGATAAAATAAC
>JARLJN010000022.1 GCA_031291255.1 Gammaproteobacteria bacterium | reverse complement strand
TTCTCAATGCTGCTAAAAACCTAGATCCCGGATCGCGCGCCATGTTAGAACAGTTATACTTTAATATTTTGTGGATGGCGCTTGTCCGGGACGACAGGACTGGGGTGCTTAATTATTAAGAGCGTTCTATTCATTTTCAAAAGTCCTAATCCTTATGGGTAAGGCAATGACTCTACTCAATCTACAACTGCTGACTTGTTTGAGGTTTAAATATAAATACTTATAATTTGTCTTTCATAAAGAGCACCTAGCTATGCTTCAACACCACGCAAAACAACGTATCCTGCTGCTAGATGGCGGTATGGGTACCATGATACAAAGTTATCGTTTGCAAGAAAGCGACTACCGTGGTGCTAGATTTAAAGATTTCCCCGCAGATTTAAAGGGTAATAATGATTTATTATCATTGACACAACCGCAGATTATCACCGAAATTCAAAGCGCCTATTTAGCAGCAGGTGCTGACCTCATTGAAACAAACACATTTAATTCTACTGCTACATCACTTGCTGATTATCGCATGTCAGATTTGGCTTACGAATTTAATCTAGTCGGTGCACAGTTAGCACGTGCCGCATGTGATCGTTACACTCTACTCACACCAGAAAAACCGCGTTTTGTTGTGGGAATTTTAGGTCCTACCAGCAGAACAGCATCACTGTCTCCTGATGTAAACGATCCAGGGTTTAGAAATGTTAAATTCGATGAATTAGTCTTAGCGTACACAGATTCGATTCGTGGCTTAGTCGATGGTAAAGTCGATGCCCTCATGATAGAAACTATTTTTGATACGCTAAATTGCAAGGCTGCCATTTTTGCCGTAGAGAAATATTTTTCTGATCATAACATGAGATTACCACTCATGATTTCCGGCACGATAACAGATGCCAGTGGGCGTACCTTATCTGGGCAGACAACAGAAGCTTTTTGGAATTCAGTCAGACATGCAAACCCTTTTAGCATAGGTTTAAACTGTGCACTAGGTGCTGCTGCATTACGGCCTTACATCAGCGAACTCAGTAAAATAGCAGACACCTATATCACTATGCACGCGAATGCAGGATTACCCAATGCATTCGGCGAATACGATGAAACACCAAATGAAATGGCTAGCGTCATACAAGAATTTGCAGAGAGTGGATTTCTGAATATAGTGGGTGGATGTTGTGGTACCACACCTGACCATATACGTGCATTGAGTGAAACAGTTAAAAACATCCCACCACGCAAAATTCCCTTTATTCCTAAAGCTTGCCGATTGAGCGGGCTAGAGCCACTGACCATAGATGAGAACTCTCTTTTTGTGAACGTAGGAGAGCGCACCAACGTAACCGGTTCTATACGTTTTGCAGATCTCATACGAAAAGAAGATTATACAACGGCTATTGAAGTCGCGCGTGATCAAGTGATTAATGGTGCGCAAATCATTGACGTCAACATGGATGAAGGCATGTTAGATGCTGAAGCAGCCATGGTGAAATTTTTAAATCTCATTGCAGCAGAGCCTGATATTGCTCGTGTTCCTGTGATGATAGATTCGTCTAAATGGTCAGTGATAGAAGCGGGTTTAAAGTGCATACAAGGTAAAGGCATAATTAATTCCGTCAGTTTAAAAGACGGTGAAAAAGCGTTTGCAGAAAAAGTTGTATTAGCGAAACGCTATGGTGCAGCCATAGTCGTGATGGCTTTTGATGAAGAAGGTCAAGCGGATACTGAAGAACGTAAAGTTGCGATTTGTACTCGCTGTTACAACTTACTGGTGAACGAATTAGATTTTCCAGCTGAAGATATTATTTTCGACCCCAATATATTTGCAATCGCTACCGGCATAGAAGAACACAATAATTACGGCGTTGATTTTATCAATGCAACTCAACGTATCAAAGAAACATTACCGCATGCATTAATCAGCGGTGGTGTGAGTAACGTCTCATTTGCTTTTCGTGGAAATAATCCTATACGTGAAGCGATACATGCAGTCTTTCTTTATCATGCTATTCGTGCAGGCATGAGCATGGGGATAGTCAATGCAAGCAGCTTGGCTATTTACGAAGACATACCCAAAGATATTTTAGTGTTAGTAGAAGATGTCATTTTAAATCGTTCACCTGATGCGACAGATAAACTCTTAGAGGTTGCAAATTCTGTTAAAGGCCAGGTTAAATCAAGTACCGAAGATTTAAGTTGGCGTGAAAAACCCATAGCAGAACGCTTATCGTATTCTCTGATCAAAGGGATTAATACCTACATAGTAGAAGATACAGAAGAAGCACGCATTACTTTAGGTAGTCCGTTGCGCGTGATTGAAGAACCTTTGATGGACGGCATGAATGTAGTAGGGGATTTGTTTGGCGCAGGTAAAATGTTTTTACCACAAGTTGTAAAAAGTGCCCGCGTGATGAAGCAAGCAGTAGCTCATCTGACACCCTATTTAGAAGCTGAAAAACAAGGTGTAGTTCAACAGAACGGTAAAATATTATTAGCAACAGTCAAAGGCGATGTGCACGACATAGGAAAAAACATAGTCGGTGTTGTGTTGCGATGCAATAACTACGATGTCATAGACTTAGGTGTCATGGTTTCCTGTGAAAAAATTCTTGAAACTGCGAAAGCAGAAAATGTCGACATCATAGGTTTGAGTGGGCTGATCACACCATCGTTGGAAGAGATGGTACATGTGGCTCAAGAGATGCAAAGACTACAATTTACACTTCCATTATTGATAGGCGGTGCAACCACTTCACGTGCTCATACAGCCATTAAAATTGAAGAGCACTATGAAGGTGCCACCGTGCATGTAGTCGATGCTTCACGTGCTGTTGGTGTAGCGAGTCAGTTGCTTAGTGATGTCAACAAACAGGCATTTATAGCTAACACAAAAGCAGAATACGAAACCTTAAGATTACGTCATCAAAATAAAAAATCTGAAAATGAGTTAATTAGCTTAGAACAAGCGCGACTCAATAAAGTCAAAATTGATTGGTCGAATTACAGACCTAAAAAACCCGAGTTCATAGGGGTAAAATCATTTTCAGATTATGCATTAGACAGTTTGGTTGAACACATAGACTGGACCCCATTTTTTCAAGTATGGGAATTAGCAGGACGATATCCTGCTATTTTAAAAGATGAAGTTGTGGGTGAGACTGCGAGCAGTTTATTTGCTGATGCACAAGCTATGCTGAATAAAATCGTAAAAGAAAAATGGCTGCAAGCCAGCGGCGTCATTGGTTTTTATCCAGCAAACAGCGTAGACGATGATATAGAAATTTATACGAATGAAAATCGTGATGAAGTGTTAATGACATTTCGCATGCTGCGCCAACAAACACGCAAAGCAAATGGCAAACCGAATTTGTGTTTAGCCGATTTTGTTGCGCCTAAATCCACAGGCATAGCGGATTACATAGGCTGTTTTGCTGTGACATCTGGCGGGGATTTGGATGAGCGTGTGCAAGCATTCGAAAAATTAAACGATGAGTACAACAGTATTTTAGTGAAAGCATTAGCCGATAGGCTAGCTGAAAGTTTTGCAGAGCACATGCATGCAAGAGTGCGTAAAGAATTTTGGGGTTATGATCCCACCGAAAATTTAACGAATGAAGAGTTGGTTGCAGAAAAATATACGGGTATCAGACCTGCGCCAGGTTATCCAGCTTGCCCTGATCACACTGAAAAACCCGCACTTTTTGAATTATTGAATGCGACAGAACATGCAAAAATGATATTAACCGAAAATTTTGCGATGTTACCCGCATCATCAGTTAGCGGATTTTATTTTTCGCATCCACAGTCACAATACTTCGGTGTAGGTAAAATTAATAGCGATCAAGTAGTCGATTATGCTAAACGTAAGGAAATGAATTTAGCGTTGATTAAACGTTGGCTTTCGCCACATTTACATTAAGCATTTTGAATGGTGGATTACGGCCCTTGGGGGGCCTAATCCACCCTACAAAAACTCTGATGCCGTTGGTGCCGTTGGGTGGATTAGGCCCCCCAAGGGCCGTAATCCACCATTCAACAGCGTAATTGCCTGGATTTG
>JARLJN010000021.1 GCA_031291255.1 Gammaproteobacteria bacterium | reverse complement strand
TCGGTCCTTCCTCTCTCGAAATACTTCAGATAATTCGAGTAATAAACCACCCCAGCTGCGTCAGTATCCTCGTAATAAACCCGAATTTCCATAGAAATACCCTCCTTGTAAGATAAATACTCCGAGCGTAACCCGGCAAAAATCCTCAAAATACTATAGCATTATTAAAAAATTGTAGTGGTACTACCGAGGGTAGCCATGTTGTGGGTTGGAAGGATTAAATATACGTAGTTGTCAGGAAAGAACGCCACCTCCTGCGGTAGCTACGCCCAGAATATGTGCATCGCGCACTCGGTAGCGAGGGCCGCAAGGCCCTTAGTATACGTCACAGCCTTATGAAACCTCAATCTTCCCATGTTTCCCATAAACCTTGCTCTTTACGAATGTAGACAATTTGCCCTATGTGATATGCATTGTGAATTGCCAAGTGCGCCAATGATGACCACCACAATTCATCGCTATCTGGAGTCTGAGAGTCCAACTTCGCATCTTCACATTTGATGATGGCCTCTTCCCATTGGGCAAATAGGTTATCTAATTTATTCCGCAAATCATCCCATACTTCTGCAATTTCACCAGAATCGTTATACTCAAACGTCTCGGCGATGGATTTTACGATTTTGGGCACACTATCCTGCTTAAACCGTTGCAGATAGCGCTCGTTATAGAATACAAGGTGATGAACTATACCTAAAATCGAATTTGTAGATTGTCTACGACGTTGGACGGCCAGGTCTGTGGTTAGTTCGCGTAGGGCAACATTCAACGGAGCAAACCATCCATTCTGATTATGGCAAGCACGCAACTGAGTGAGTAGAAATTCTTTACGAGTTAACATCCCTTTTTCCCTCCCAAACAATTTATCCATCTTTTCGAACAAAACCACTGTTAAACTTATTACGTTTACTCAAAATTAATCTCACTTGTTTGTTTTAGCTGAACAAACCGCCCCCTTAATATTCCATCTTAATAATCATTTTCAATGCAAACCATATCAATATTACCCCCACGACTAAGTTTAACATTGATATTATTTCAATTGGTAAGAAATATCCTGTGACGCTGCCTATCGCTGCAACTATTGTCAAAAAGAATAATGTTGATATTATAGAACCTAAACCAAATAGATAAACGTCTTTTCTTGTTAATTTTTCTTCAACAATTTTGCTAGAAAATATCCCTACCCAAAATAATATGGCCAGAGGGTTAGAAGCAGTTAAAACTAATCCTTCAAGAAATGTGTTTTCTGAGTTTATCCCATTAAGCAGGTTTATCCT
>JARLJN010000165.1 GCA_031291255.1 Gammaproteobacteria bacterium | reverse complement strand
GGGGTTTTCTTTTTGGGGGTGGCTCGTGGGCCCGTACTGGGTTTTATTTTTTATGTCCCATTGTGGGGTGGGGCCGGGGGTTTATATTGGTTTTTTTTTTTTGGGTTTTTTTTTTTTTTAAAAAACAACAAAAATCTGGGTGGGGTGGGTTAAAAAAACCCCCCCACAACCCAACCTACAAAAGACTGCTGACTTGTTGGGATTTAAGAAAACCCTTTTTAAAAAATAACACATCGCTATAATGTGTTAACTTTTAAAAAGGACAGGATATGCCTACTCATTATGAAATATTGGAAGTCTCTAAAGATGCCACAGCGTATGATATTAAAGAAGCTTACAAGCGGCTTGCTCTGCAATATCATCCAGATAAAAATCATGATGCAGACGCGCCAGAACATTTTAAAGATGTTGTAGCCGCTTTTAAAATATTATCCAATGATGAAAAAAGAAAATTATACGACAAAAATTTAGTTCGTACTGTGCAAGGCATGTCATTTACAACTGTGGGTGAAAAAGAAGAAATAAGTCATTCTTCTACTGCCTTAGCGATTAATCATACGTATCATTTTGTTAAAACTGCTGAAGCAGCAATGTTGACTGAAGATGAACTTGTCGATATGGCAAAGAAGAGCGTATCTGTTGCTATGGAAATACTAGGTTCTTCTGTACTTTTTGCTAAATTGAATACAAATTCTCTGACAAGAATGGCAAAGAATAACAAACAAGTGGCGCAAAAGATTTTTAAAACATATAAATTTTCAGAATTTACTGATTACTTCCTTATGTCGTTAGCAGAAGACTGGGAAATTTGCGAGTCAATTTTCGAAACTAAGAGTTTATATAACATCTTAAATGGTTATAATTTAAATGTATTAATAAATAAGCATGGTAAAAAAGCGTTAAATAAATGTTTAGCGAATCCAGATCTAGCAAGTATCTATAATGCATATCTAGATCTGAAATCTTATAAAAAAAATTCAAAAAAAGTTGTAGAAGATATTGATGCATTTAAAAAAAATATTGCTATATCAAGAATAAATGAATATAGATTAGAAAGAATTGCGAAAAAAAATAATTTTGTTGCAAAAGCCCTGGATATAACAATACCAGAAAAAAAATCTTCTTCATCAGTGCAACCCAAAAATAAAAATTCAAAACCTGTTTCACCTGATGACGCTTATACCTATGCTAAGAAATCATTAAAAAATTGTCTAGAAGTGTTTGCGGATGAGGATTTGTTAAAATTGGCATGTGCATTTGATGGGGTTGAGTTATATGATTTAAGCCATAAATATGGTGATAAAATTAAAGATTGTATTTCACAGAAACCTGCATTACAAAATAAACTTGAAAGTTACTTATTACTCAAGGAATTTAAAAAGGATCAGTGTTCATCAGATAAGTTGTACGAAGTATATGGGTGCTCAAAAATCACATTGAGTGTGTTAGAAACTTTATGTAACGAAAATGAAGATTTGGCTATAGCTGTATTGAAAATCGCGGATAGAATATTTAGTGGAATATTGCGTATAATTGATATTGCTATGAAATCTGAGGAAAGAGCGAATGCATTAGTGTCTAATCTTCAACTATACGAAACTTTAGGTAACTTTGGCAAATTACGATTGGCATTAGAATATAAAAATCCATGTTTGGTATATTTAAAGAGATTTGATGTAAATCAGATATCTGGAGAAAATTTGTTAATGATGGCTAATATTCATGGCAACGAAGTCATGGATGCGATTTTAAGTAATGAGGTGTTGCGTCAAAGATTATATGCTTACAAACTCATTAAAAGAGTTGAAAAACAAAAAAGGATTATTTTAGAAGACAAATCTTCTGATGATATACAGGATTTGGATAATGATGAATTATATTATTCTATGGGCTTATCCTATTTAAATTCTGACTCCAAACACAGAGATGAAATCTGTGCTAGCTATTTTTATAAAGCAGCATTATTAGGTCATGAATTATCGTTTCATGAACTTATTAAGCTTGCACATAAAATTGATAAAGATTACTACTTCAAAATTGCTGAGCTATATTATGATTTAACTCATACTTTTAGTAATCAAGACAAAGCCGTCAATTGGTATCAGAAATCAGCAAAATCCGGAGAACTCAAAGCAGTCGTTAAATTATGTGAAATACTTAAAATGACTATTCAAAATAATAGGTCCGATATTATTTTATTCACTGATCCGAATTATTTAATTATTGCCGATTATTTAAAAAATCATACTTTAGAATCAGAACAACGAAATAGGCTTTTGAGGTTAATGATAGAATGCGGTGATGAGTTGGGCGATTCTGAAATATCTTTATCATATTACGAATTACTTGCTGATATTACACCGCATGAATTATTTTCTTACGCACATTTGAAGATGGATGTTATTTATAAGCAACAATGTGATGCAATTAAAAATCAATCTAATACTAAAACTGATGAAGAGATCGCTGAAGAATTAAATCTACCTGAATATTTATCATCACGTTTAAATGTGTCGTTAATACCATTAATCAAAGTAGTGAATTTATTGCAGGATGATGAAATGAAATCTATCATCATTATTAAGTTATTAACTGAATTAGCTTCTACACATTTAGTGAGTAAAGATATTGCGAGATTGGTTTTGCAGGATTATCAATTATCAAAAATGTTGCCTGAAAATGCTTTATTTGATATTTGCAAAGCGCAGCCTGAGATATTAAGAGATAAAGATTCATCATATGTTGCTGTCAATTCCATAAAAAATCCAGATTATTTATATGCATTAGGCTGGCTTTGCAATACGAACACGTCTCAGAAGTTACACGTATGTTCTTATTTATTTTGGTTTAAGGCAGCAGAACAGGGGCATCGTTTAGCTGTTGCATTAGTAACGTATTTATCTTTTCCTGCACCATTGCAGAATGATCATCCATTAATTAAATTATTAGAAATAAAAAAATATGAGCAGGGTGCTTTATCTTTAGAAGACGAAGATATAGGTCAGTGTTTTACCGAGGAAAAATATAATGAAGTCATTTCATCTTTAATTTTTTATTTGTGCGAGCCCAAGACATTCAATATAAATAGCACACCTTTGCACTGCCAAGCTGTTATAGGGAATTCAGATGCTTTTAAAAATGCATTAGACACCCATAATCAACAACTTACTCAGTATGATAGTACTAGACGCACGCCTCTTAACTTATTAATAGATTATCAATTTAAAAACATCATTTTTGAATTGACTGAAAGCTCAAAAAATCATCCAGCAAAATTAGAAAGACTTTTAACCGCACTGATTTATTTGATGAAAGATACTAATGATTTTGATGCTGTTACTTTAATTAAAGAAGTGTGCTTGCATTTAGAAAAAAATAATTCAAATATATCAAATCATATTATTAAGGCTGCCTTGTTAACCTGTGTACAAGTGAATGCTGTGGATATGGCCTCACTGTTATTAGATAGAATCGCAGTAGAAAAGCAAATAGAAGTCATTCAATCCGTGAGGAATCAATTTTCTTTCTCTCAACAAAAATCAGGTTTATTTGTTAAGCATATCAGCTCCGACATGAATAATTTATTTTGTAAAAAAATAAGTGTAGCGACAGAAAAATGGAATTTATTTTTGGATAGTTTTATTCATAATATTGAGAGTTATCCAGAAAAATCAGGCTGTTTTACTTTAGCAATAAATAACTCTTCCAAGAATCAGCTATTAACTTCTTTGTATCTTATTACGAAATCATTAGCTAGTCATATCAACCAAAATTCTATTTCGCACTCTGTAGCTAAAGTATTAGTTAATTTTGTTACTACAAATAAGTTAAATACTCATCGTATTAATGAATTTTTAAAAGCTAGAATTTCAGTTAATTCATCATTAGCTGAGATAAAGAACATAATCGAAGATCGGGTGTTTGAAGCAAAAAATAGAAAGAATTCTATTGCTCATGCGTTATAATCAAATACAAGTTATTTACTGAGGAATGCTGGTATGAAATTATACTATTCAAAAGGCGCATGCTCACTTGCTGTGCGAATTATTATCAATGAATTAAATATCCCGTGTGAATATGAAGCTGTTAACCTTAAGACTAAAATAACCGAAACAGGTGCAGATTTTTTAACAATTAATCCTAAAGGTTCAGTCCCTACGTTATTGTTAGATGACAAACAAGTTTTAACTGAGAATGGGGTGATTCAACAATATCTCGCTGATCATTATGCAGGAGAGAAATTGTTACCCTTAGTTCCAAATATGAGGCGCTATCGTGTACTCGAATGGTTAAATTTCGTGACGACTGAGTTGCATAAAGGTTGTAGCCCACTGTTTAATCCTGAAATTCCTCAAGAAATTAAAGATAAGATTTTTATCCCTAATTTAAAACGTAAATTTGATTTCGTTGAAAATAATTTAAAGGATAATACGTTTTTATTAGGCCAAGAGTTTTGTTTAGCAGATGGCTATTTGTTTGTGATACTCAATTGGCTGCCCAGTTTTAAAATTGATATTTCGGTTTGGCCCCGTATGTCTATCTATTTTGCAGCACTTAAAAATAGAGAATCAATTCATAAATCCTTACAGCAAGAAGGTCTATAGACCTAAGGAAGCAAGATGGAATACCAAGATTATTATAAAATTATGGGATTAGAGCGTAACGCGACTGCTGATGAGATTAAAAAAGCATATCGCAAACTTGCGCGTAAATATCATCCTGATGTCAGCAAAGAAGCTAACGCAGAAGAAAAATTTAAATCCTTAGGTGAGGCTTATGAAGTCTTAAAAGATCCTGAAAAGAGAGCTGCCTATGATCAGCTAGGCTCTAACTGGAAAGCAGGACAAGACTTTAGACCTCCGCCAGGTTGGCAGCAACAGCATGGTGGCGGGCAAGGTTTTGGTGGATTTGAGGGCTTTGGCGGCGGTGGTGCAGAAGATTTTTTTGAATCGTTATTTGGCGGAGGCGGGCGACATTCGCGTCAGCGTAGTCGTTCTATGGCAGGTGAAGATTACAATGGCAAAGTTCAAATTAGTTTAGAAGAAGCTCACCAAGGCACAGTAAGACAAGTTTCATTACCTAGTCCTGATGGCGGCTCGCGTACCTTAAAAGTTAAAATACCTGCAGGCATTAAATCAGGTAAACAAATTCGTTTAGCAGGTCAGGGAGCGCCTGGGATTCATGGTGGCAAACCAGGTGATCTTTTTCTTGAAGTGGAAATTTCAAAACATCATTTATATGAATTAATAGGGAATGATGTGCATTGCACGCTGCCAATCGCACCGTGGGAAGCTGCATTAGGTGCAATAGTGCCTGTTCCCACTTTAGGTGGAAAAGTCGATTTAAAAATTCCTGCAGGCTCTCAAGCAGGGCAAAAAATGCGATTAAAAGGACGCGGATTACCTGGCAATCCTGCTGGCGATCAATATGTGATTTTAAAAATTGTTATTCCGCAACCTACTACTGAAGCAGCTAAAGAGTTATATAAAAAAATGGCCGAAGAAATGCCATTTAATCCACGCGAAAAAATGGGAGTGTAGTCATGGCTCAAAATAATAAGGACATTACGATCACAGCGATATTAGTTGATGATGCGAGTACTTATGGATTAAACGAAGTCTTGCAGCAATATGAAATGGATAGAGCAGTGTTGCTTGAAATGATAGATCAGGGATTGATTACTCTCGTTAAAACACCATCAGGAGAAGAGTTAATCGATGCAAGAGCTATGCAAAGAATTCAGATGGCATTGCGTTTGCAGCATGATTTAGAAATTAATTTATCTGGTGTGGCATTGGTTTTAGAATTACTTGATGAGTTGAAAACCATGCGTAATGAAGTGGATTTGTTTCATAAATACCTATCTAAGTAGCCAGGATTTTCGTAACCCTCATTATCATTGTCTTCCCGGACAAGCGCCATTCACAAAATAGTAAAGTATAACTGTTCTTGCATGGCGCACGATCCGGGATCCAGGTTTTTAGCAGATTTGAATTGTCTTCCCGGACAAGCGCCATCCACAAAATAGTAAAGTATAACTGTTCTTACATGGCGCGCGATCCGGGATCCAGGTTTTAGCAGATTTGAATTGTCTTCCCGGACAAGCGCCATTCACAAAATAGTAAAGTATAACTGTTCTT
>JARLJN010000020.1 GCA_031291255.1 Gammaproteobacteria bacterium | reverse complement strand
GACGACTGAAACTCAGCCTCTTCTATAGCAACCTCTTGTTCAATGTCAGTTATCGTCGTACTTTGACCAAGTTGGGAAATCTCGTCTAGCGTGAGCGGATGCCAAGTTAATGCTTTTTTATACTCATGATGAAACGCTATCGACCTTAAAACATAATATACTTGCTTTTCATGCTCGATCCGCTCAAATATCAGACGATGCGTCCCGCGTTCAACATCAAATGCATGCGTGTATACCGTTTTTAGATCAAACGTCTTTTTCACCAAGCGCAACGGAGCAGCAAAAAGACGCTCTATCGTTTCTTGCATCCGGGCTCGGTCGCCAAAATAAGGTTTAAGCAGCGTGTCCCAATCTGCAAATCGAACAAATCTAAATCGTGTCATCACATTAACCAGGTTCAAAAGTTTTTACTAAATTAGGATTTTCCTGCGATTCTGCCGCGGCTCCCCTGAATATTCCAAGCTCACTCGCCATGTGGGCAGTTTTTAATCCACTATTCTCGCTCCCCTCTGCATCATTTTGATGAGGTGCTTCACTTGCTTCGGTTTCATGATGCAGTAGTTTTTTTCCTTCAGGATGAGCCGATAATAAATGAAAGGGCGTGACGTTTTTATCACCTAGAAGGGGTTGATACAATTGGCCTTTGCTCACTTTACCTTGAAAAAAATCCCAATGACTACACAGTAGATTGATGCCTTCGGGGATAGCGCACAAATGATGAAAAGGGGTGACGTTTTGAGCAGGACCTTGCCCTGTGATGGGTAGATGCAGTTGCTCTTGAGTGATTTTGTCTTTAAAAGAGTCCCAATGAGTCAACAGTAGATTGACACCTTCTGATCTACAACACAAATGATGAAAGGGGGTAACGCCTTGATTAAAGCCACTCCCGGTGAAGGGTAGATGCAGTTGCTCTTGGGTCATCTTGTCTTTAAAAAAATCCCAATGGGTCAGCAGTAGATTGATGCCTGCAAGTCTACTGCACAAATGATGAAAAGGGGTGACCCCTTGCTGAGAGCCACTCCCTGTGATGGGTCGATGCAGATGTTCTTGCATTACTTTGTCTTTAAAAAAATCCCAGTGAGTGAGTAGTATATTGATACCTTCAGGACTACTGCACAAAATGTAAAAAGGCGTATCGCCTTGAGCAGGACAATTCCCTGTGACGGGTCGATGCAGTAACTCTGGCGTTACTTTGTCTTTAAAATAGTCCCAGTAGGTGAGCAGTAGATTAATGCCTTCAGGACTACTGCACAATTGATGCACAGGTGTGAGATCTGGAACAGAACTGCTCCCTGTAATGGCTCGATGCAGTAACTCTTGCGTTACTTTGTCTTTAAAAAAAGACCAGTGGGTGAGCAATAGATTGATGCCTTCAGGACTACCGCACAACAGATGAAAAGGCGTAAATATGTGATCTTCTGTCTCTATTGTGGAGGGCTGGTGAAGCGCTTTCGCTGTGATGATATGTCTTAGTTTTTTCCAATGCTGTTGCAATAATGTTGGATAATATTTTATCGATAAACAAAGAGCGCTTATGCTTTTCTCTTTTGTTGAGATCGCAGGATGACAGAACCCTTCTTCTGTCATTTTTG
>JARLJN010000164.1 GCA_031291255.1 Gammaproteobacteria bacterium | reverse complement strand
TTTGATATTTATTTTATGCACCAAAGAATATTTACAATAAAAACCTAGAGCTTATAATGTTCGGGGACTGTAACCTATGTCCCCGTCCAAGTGTTACCTATGTAGCCGGTCTATACATAAAAAGCACTCAACCCAACCTACACCCCACCCCAACCCTCCCCTCCAACAAAAAGCATTAGAGGTGAGGGAGAGCATGGCTTAAAGAAATATCACAAAATTAACACTTGCTAACATCAATACCAACACCCTTCATGGCATCAGCAACTGCTTTCACATCATATTTATAATCTTCAGTCGCTTTCATTACACCACAAGCAGCATCAACAAAAGTCGTATTAGATGTCCAGTAATCCGTATTGGCTTTTACCATCACATCAAATGCTTTTTTGGTATCCCAACCTTCAGATGTGCCCAAGAGATAAAACGCTTTATTGAATACGCCACTGGTATAATGCACATCTATACCATCGTTATATTCACTCAGTTTGCTAATAGAACACCATGAACCAGGCTGACGACCTTCACAATCTTTTGAAGGATCATCCATATAGCGTAGTGCTTGACCTTTAGCTTTGAAAATTTCTGGTCCTATTTGCCAGCTATTCTTTCCAACAGAATAAAATTCAGCAGCTTGAGCAGCCATATCTGAGAATGCCTCATTTAATCCGCCTGATTGATACTCATATGTTAAGTTAGAATGCTGTTCTGTAAAGCCGTGGCTCACTTCATGTGCCGCTACACCCAATGAGGTTAATGGATAAAACATACTAATCCCATCACCAAATGTCATAGATGCGCCATCCCAGTAAGCATTATCCATACTTTCATGCACACGCATCACCAATAACATAGGTTTGCCGTCTTTCACTAACACAGGCAAATCGTACCACTTTCTATACATTTCTTTGATCACCTTACCTGCATATAAAGCGTCATTACTTGGTGAATAACCACCATTTGCTTTATCCAGATCAGCATCCCAAAAAACATTATTATGGTCAGCATCTGCTGAAGAACAATCAAAATGAATAAGCGCATCACTGTGACGTCTGTCTTGAACAGCAACATCGTCATTAGCCAGTGAACACACTTTACCAGCTTCATCTCTTTCTATACTTAAAGAAGCATAATCACCTTTTAAGCCATCATAAACCAGTTTCCCCATCTTGGGATTTCCCCCAAAACCACCGCCTTCTACATTATCTACGGTTTGAAGATTATTCCATTGCTGATAAACAGCAAAAGTTTGTGCATCTAAAATATAAATTGGTTTAACTGGCATGTTGCCATTTGTTGTGAAGAAGCTTACATGAAAAGCCCAGTGCGCTTTATTATTTTTATCGACATACACCATTAACTCAGATTTTGATTCTTTAATTTCACTTTTAGAACCTGATTTTTTTTGAAAATCTTGTATGGATTGCTGTAATGCTTTATCTGCTTGTGCTGAAGTAAAAATATAAGCTGGAGTATCAGCTAAATCTTTAGCTAAATCCTGAAAGACCATTCCATTAAGTGTAGCGTCATGTCTTTGTTGTGCGTTCAAACTTCGCAACCCTTTAGTGTTAGCGCCATGTGGAATATGCGCCACTACATCTCCTGCCCACACTTTATAACCTTGAAATGTTTGCTGTAAACGTAAGTGCTTAGTTTGATTAAAGTCCACGTTAGAACTTAATGGTGCTAATTCCGTTTGACTAGACATAAGAGATTGCAATGAAGACAAAGATTGATGTTGCAAATTAACTGGTGTAGCTGCCCATCCTGGCGCGAAACATGTTAAAGATAATCCAAATAAAATACTGCGTGAAAAAAGAAACTTATTTTGATCTTTCATCATAGACTATATCCTTTGCGAGTGATAAAAATTTTCTTAGATTTTATTATGCCATTCTTTTTTATTACATTATAGCGAATCCTTAAGAGTTCCCGGATTTTCGCAGCGCTCAATCCGGGCTACATACTACATTAAATCTTGCTGCATTTATCAGTATTAATTCCAACTGCAAACATCGCTTTATTTATTGCACTAACAGAATAATTATAATCATGAGCTGCTTGCACTACACCACAAGCCGCATTATTAAAATCAGTATTTGCTGTCCAGTAATTCATATTGGCATGCACCATCACATCAAACGCTTTTTTAGTATTCCAACCTTCTGAAGTTGCGATTAAATAAAATGCCTTATTAAAAATTCCGCTGCTAAAATGGACATCGACATAATCGGCATAATCTTTAACATGACTAATAGAGCAATCATCTCCTGGTCGTGCACCCGATTCACAATCCTTAGTAGGCTCATCCATATAACGCAATGATACATTTTTACCTTTTAAAATTTCAGCACCAATTTGCCAGCTGCTTTTTCCTGTAGAATAATATTCTGCCGCTTGCGCTGCCATATCTGAAAATGATTCGTTTAAGCCACCAGACTGACTCTGATAAATTAAACCCGAATGTTGTTCAGTGAATCCATGACTTATTTCATGAGCTCCCACACCCAAAGACACCAAAGGATAAAATGTCTTGCCGCCATCCCCAAATGTCATTTGCGTTCCATCCCAATAGGCATTTTCCATTTTTGCGTGTACTACCATAGTTAGCATCATGGGTTTGCCATTTTTTACAAGCACAGGAATGCCATACCATTTTTGATACATGTCTTTAATAATCTTGCCGTCATATAAAGCATCATTGCTAGGAGAATAAGCACCATTCACTGTGTCAAAATCTGCATCCCAATAAATATTATTATGTTGTGGGGAAAATTTGGCACAATCAAAGTGTGTAATCTCATTTCTAACTCTCGCATCTTTTACCATCACACCTGAATTTTTTAAATAACACATATGTGTGGCAGTATCACGCATGACATCCAAAATAAGTTGAGTATTTACGTTATCATAAACAATTTTCCCGAATTTAGGATTGCCTCCTAAACCACCGCCATGCACATCCTCTAAAGTTTGTATGTTATTCCAGCTCTTATAAACAGCATAACTATATGCATCAATAATATAAACGGGCTGTGCTGGAATATTATTTTTATCTATCGTGTTGAAACTAATAAAATAGGACCAATGAGCCTTATTATGTTTGTCTATGAAAATAATTAATTTTTCAAGTGTTTCACTAGGACTATTTTTTGAACCTAATTTTTTTTCGAATAATTGAATTGCAGCTTGCTTGGCTTTATTCATGGCTGTATCGGTTAACACATTAGCTGGCACAGCGCCTAGTTCACGCTGCAATTCTTCATATACATTTCCGTTATACGTAACATGACTACTTAAGGCGGGCGTTGTTAAATCATTAATGGATTTGACACTTAACCCTCTAGGAATATGTGCAATAAAATCACCTCCCCATACAGGGTATCCTGCGTAAAACTGCTGTAAACGTATATGAGTTACACCGTTAAAATCCTTATTGCTACTCACTTGCTGAATACTTGATGGACTAATAAAAAATTTCTGCATCAGTTCGCCAGGCATCTGCTGCAAATCAATCGCTTTTGCCGCAAAAACCTCTGTTACAAAAAATGATAAAAGAAGTACAAAAATGTTTGAAATAATAAATTTCATAGAATATGAACGCATAGATTTCCTTAAAAAGTGACCTAAAATTTTATAAAAAAAATAACGAGTGGAAATGCAGATAACTTGTGATGAAATAGAAATGAGATGATGAAACAAGAAGTGAGCGCGAACTTTATCATTGAAAATATTAACTAATCAACTAAATATTAAATTTTTAATGCATTTTATTATTTTCATAGTATTCTTCTAGCTAATAAATCCACAGCAAAGGATGAGTATGCACACATCTTCTGTATTATGTGTAGGTTGGGTTGAATTCATTTTACGAAACCCAACATATTGAGACTGGAGAACAAGGTTTTCATTTTTTTAAAATCCCCAACAAGTCAGCAGTCTTGCATAGTTGTTGGGGATTTTAAAAAAATGAAAACCTTATTCTCCTTAACGTATATTTGTATAGTATAGAAAAAGCTGAATAGTACCGTAGGTTGGGTTGAGTGCTTTTTACGAAACCCAACAAACGTTACGTTGGGTTTGTTTGAAGTTTAAAACACAAAATCTTTATGTATGGAAATTTTTTAATGCAAACTTATTTATTTTATGACATAGAAACAACAGGCTTGAACAAATGTTTTGATCAGGTTTTGCAATTTGCAGCAATTCGAACAGACTTAAATCTGCAAGAAATTGAACGTCATGAATTTAAAATTAAACTGAATCCAGACACTGTTCCCTCTCCTTATGCATTAATCACACACCATATCAGCGTAAAAGAAACACCACAGGATTTAAATGAATTTGTAGCCATCAAAAAAATACATGCTTTGCTGAATGAACCTGAAACAATAAGCATAGGTTATAATACCTTAGGTTTTGATGATGAGTTTTTACGATTTTCTTTTTATCGAAATCTTTTACCCCCCTACACTCACCAATATGCAAATAATTGTTCGCGCATGGATTTATATCCTATTGCAGCCATGTATTATCTTTTTAAAAATGAACTCTTAAAATGGCCTAGCCTAGAAGGAACACCCACTTTAAAACTAGAATACATTAATGCAGAAAATAATTTAGTTAAAGGTAAATCACACGATGCTATGGTTGATGTTGAAGTCACTCTAGCCCTTGCAAAGATTTTCTTTAAAGCGCAAGACATGTGGAAATATGTCACGAGTTACTTTGATAAAAAAATTGATAAAGAAAGATTTTTACAGCTGCCTGAAAGTTTTAAAACGCCTGAAACTGCTCTACCAGAGGCATTATTTGTAGAAGGTATCTTTGGTGCAAATCAAAATTTTATTTGTCCTGCTATTTTTTTAGGTGAACATTTTTATTATAAAAACCTCTCCTTATGGCTACGGCTTGATACAGAAAATTTATCGCTTACAACAGATGAAACAATAGCAGAAAACACGTGGGTCATTCGAAAAAAATGGGGTGAACCCGGTTTATGCTTGCCACCTAAAGAAAGATTCATGCAAGCTTTAAGCGCTAAACGGCAAACACTACTCGCACAAAATAAATTATGGCTGCTAGAACACCCAGAACTTTTGAAAAAAATTATTTCATATCATCGCAATTTCAGATATCCAGAACAGCCTAATGCCGATATTCAAGCTAGACTTTATCTCAATGGTTTTTGGTCAGCTGAAGAAGAAAATGCTTGCCGACGCTTTCATCAACTCAATGCTAAAGATAAATCTTTACTGGTAGAAACTTTAAAAAATAATCAATTACGCACATTAGCGCTGCGTATTTTAGGCCGCAATTACTCAGATGAGTTAACAGAAAATCAATCTCAACAATTTGCACAGTATTTTCAAAAAATAAAATCATCTCAAGATGACATCATTGATTTTCGCGGAGAAAAACGTTTGACACCAGCTGTTGCTTTGCAAGATATTTTAGAATTAAGAAAGAAAGAATTAACTCAGGTACAGCATGAACTGCTCAATGAGTTAGAAATTTATTTAAATGCGAATTTTATTCCCATGATTTAACATTATCTCTTCCAGACTGTTTGGCAACGTACAGTGCTTGATCAGCGTGCTGTATAACTTCGATTAACGTTTCCATTTCTTTCACTGAAGTCACACCAAAACTAACTGTAACGCAACCAACGTCATGAAACACATTATTTTTTATTTGCTGACGAATATGATCTGCCATTTGCATAGATTGTTCTAACGTTATATTCAAAGCAAGAATAATAAATTCCTCTCCTCCCCATCGCACAACAACATCACTACTACGCACAGCAGCTTGTAAAATGTGTGCTATTTCTTTTAATACCTGATCTCCAATATTATGCCCATATTTATCATTCACTAATTTAAAATGATCTACATCCAATAATAAAACGGCGAGCTTAGTTTTGTAACGTGACATTTTCTTTTTTTCAAATTCAAAAAAATCTTCTAACTTATAACGATTATAAAGACCTGTTAGTTGATCAGTAACGGATAGTTTCTTTAACGCTTTATTTGCATGCTCTAGTTCTTTTGTGCGCTTTTTTATATCTTTTTCTAATCCCATGTTTAAAAGTTCTAAATTCGCTTGTTGTTCTTCTTTAACAATTTCATAATTGTATAAAACTATGTATAAGGCTATTAAATACAAACTGGTTGTGAATATATCGAGATGTGAATACTCTGTGCTTGCGTAAGAAATCATATGTCCTAACACTATGGACAATAAAATAAATACCAACCACATCAACCCTTTTTTACGGCCTTTCAAAAAAAATGCGGATGCTGTTAATAAAAAGAAAAGCGACAAACGTGTGGTATTGTAAGGTGCTAATAGATAGGCTGAATAAAAAAGAATAAAAGCTAAGCCTATCGCAATGGTGCTTACAATCTCAATTTTTTCTATGTGAAAACGAAGATACAAAAGGAGAGCTAAACTAATCCCCGAAAAGCCGAAATCCATTGCCCCTAAAACAACACTTGCGCGTATACGAATAAAGCCCATGATAAAAGCCATGGCACAAGCAAAAAAATAAATATTACTCAGAAAAATGAATTTATGCCTAATCTCCGCCTCATTTTCTACAAACTGGGGCTTGAAAAGCTTATTTAATTGCATTTGCATAAAATCCCTTTTTTTACATGAGCTCAGTTACTTTATTATACCCTAACTACTTAATGACTATATACTTACGTGGCTAACCTATATACTTATATAATTGAATATAAAACATGCATATCATAGTTAATCTGGATAAAATTTTGTTATAAATCTTTAGACAGCCTCTTTCCATTGCATATTCGCCACACAAAAAATACAATAGTCTCTCTCTGAAATACGCCCTGTAAAAATATTCCACAAATCTAAACCAGGATATACATGAAACACGTTTGTTTAAGCTTTATTACACTCATTACCACATTGACGTTATTAGCTGCCCCTACTGGCTTTGCTGAAAAAACAACGAGTTCTGCCATACAAACCACAGCAATAAAAACAACGGAAAACAATGAATCGCCGGCACACCCAGGCGGCAGGCTTTGGAACTTACAAGATGCGGACATTTTAAGTGTCATTAATGAGGTTTCACTGGAAACAGGCAAAAACTTCGTCATAGACCCACGCGTCTCAGGAAAAATTACCTTAGTCTCCAGCAAGCCTATAGCCCCCAAAGAAGTTTATGCGGTTTTCCTGTCTATTTTAGAATTATTGGGCTACTCCGCCATAGAATCAGATAATGTGGTTAAAGTTATTCCTAATATGGAAAGCACTGAGATGGCTAGCCGTGTCGCGTCTAGTGCTAATCCCGGTCATGGCAATGAAGTTGTCGTGAGAGTCATCCCACTTGAGAACGTATCAGCTGTGCAAGTACTGCCCGTAATACGACCTATGCTGCCGCAATGGAGTAACATTTCTGCTTATGCACCCGGCAATGTATTAATTTTAGTGGGGCATGCAAATAACTTAAAGCGCATCATTAATGTGATAAAAAATCTAGACAGCGCATCGACTAGCTCTATACAAGTTATCCGTTTACACCAAGCATCGGCCGCTCAAATCGCAGCGGTTTTAAATAACTTACAAAGCACTAGCCGCGCGAATGGTGAAACCACCATGGTTTCTATCGTGCCGGATGAACGCAGTAATAGTATTTTATTAAGTGGAAATAAATCTTCACGCTTACATATAGAATCCTTAATTGCGCAACTCGATTCCCCAATGGCGGGTAATCAAGGCAATACGGAAGTGATTTATTTACGTTATTTACAAGCAAAAAATTTAGCGCCTGTCCTTGGTAAAATTGCACAAAACATTTTACGCACAGGAGCTGACATGCCGGCTCATGCAAATCCTGTCAACGCAACAAATAAGACTCAAACGCCAGAAAACCTTACCAATATACAAGCTGAAAACAGCACGAATGCATTAATCATTACAGCGCCGCCTACACTATTAAAAGCGCTTAAAACGATAGTCGGGAAATTAGATATACGTCCCGCGCAAGTTTTAGTAGAAGGCGTCATTGTAGAAATCAATCAAGATGATTTAAATAACATGGGTATAATATGGGGATCTCGCCTTAACCAAAGTTCTGACACCAGCACTAGCGGCGCCTCACCCTCAGTCAGCTTCCCGCCATTGGGCGCTGGCACTATAGGCATTATTCCTGGCACACAAATTAAAGCTATCTTAAGCCTGTTAGAAAACAAAACCGGCGTGAATATTCTTTCTACCCCATCTGTAGTGGTACTAGATAATCAAAAAGCAAGTCTAAAAGTAGGGCAAGATGTGCCTTATCAAAATGGTACTTATGCAACAACAGGTAATACTGGAACTGTTACACCTTTCAATACTATTTCAACAAAACCAGTCGTGTTGCAATTAGATGTCATACCTCAAATTAATTTAGGTAATGCTGTTCGTTTACAAATTCATTTACAAAATGATACGTTGCAGAATCCTGAGAACCCGACTTTAAATCCCATCATCAAAACCAGTGAAATAAAAAATACTGTCATTATTAACAGCCAAGATATCTTAGTCATAGGCGGATTAATCAGCAATAATATGACAGAAAGTGCGAGCAAAATTCCGTTCTTGGGTGACATCCCAATTGCAGGCATTTTATTTCAACATAAAATACGTAAGCTTGAGAAAAAAATGTTAGTCGCCTTCCTCAAGCCCGTTATTATGCATGATGCGGTCGACTCTTCCTGCATTACCAATACCAAATATAATGCGATACGCCAAAGACAAATAGATTGGCCAGTTGATTTATCTCAACCAGGTACTCAGAAACTCGAGAATATTTTACCTTTGTGGGATAACCCTGTTGCCTTACCTAAACCTTTTGTAGATGTTAATTAATATGACTGATACGGCAGACTTACCGCTGATTCCATTTTCTTTTGCAAAACGTTTCGGCATCTTATTAGCTGAAGTTGAAAATGGAATTGCAAAAATTTGTTATCGCGAGCTGCCTAATAGCACGATTATTTCAGAGCTCAGACGTTTTTTAGGCATGCCGTTAACACTTGAAAACGTAAATGAAGAACTCTTCACTAAGCTCTTAGTCAAAACATACGAAACCGATTCCAATACTGCTATGTTAATGGCAGAAGATATGGGTGAAGAGTTTGATCTCTTTCATCTTATGCAAGAATTACCTAAGCCTGAAGATTTATTAGAAAGCCAAGATGATGCACCAATAATTCGTTTGCTCAATGCATTACTGAGCGAAGCTATCAAAGAAGGCGCGTCTGATGTACACATAGAAACATTTGAAAATCGTGTGATGGTACGCTTTCGTGTTGATGGCATCTTACGAGAAATATTAGAACCGCAGCGCGTGCTTGCACCACTTATAGTGTCACGCATCAAGGTCATGGCTAAACTCGATATCGCAGAAAAACGCTTACCTCAAGACGGCCGTATTACTTTACGTGTAGGCGGACATGTAGTGGATGTACGTGTCTCCACTATGCCTACCAGTCACGGTGAACGTGTCGTGTTACGTTTACTCGATAAACAAAGCGCACGCTTAGACTTAGCTGAACTCGGCATGGCCGCTGACACCTTATCACTGCTGCAAAAAATAATTGCTACTCCGCATGGCATCATGTTGGTAACCGGGCCTACTGGGTCAGGTAAAACAACTACACTCTATGCTGCACTCAGCACGCTGAACAATCAAACTCGAAATATTTTAACTGTTGAAGATCCTATTGAATATGACTTACAAGGTATAGGTCAAACTCAAGTGAATCACAAAGTGAATATGTCTTTCGCAAAAGGCTTACGCGCGATTTTGCGGCAAGACCCTGATGTTGTCATGGTAGGTGAAATACGCGATGTAGATACCGCTCAAATTGCAATACAAGCCAGCTTAACAGGGCATTTAGTTTTATCTACTTTACATACGAATACTGCAATAGGCGCAATCACACGATTAGATGATATGGGTGTAGAACCTTTTTTATTAGCATCGAGTTTAATTGGTGTATTAGCGCAACGCTTAGTACGTCTGCTTTGCAAAGAGTGCAAACAAGCCAGTCCTGCAACACCCGCAGAAAATGAAATTTTACACACAACAAATGCCACCATTTTTCGTCCTGTAGGTTGCACGCATTGCAAAAATTCAGGCTACAGTGGACGTACTTGTATTAATGAACTCATTGCAATTGATGAAAAGCTCCGCACCATGATACACAGCAAAGCATCAGAGCATGATATGAAAAACTATGCCCGTACATCTTTCCGCAGCATACGACAAGACGGCTTCATACGTGTGCTAAAAGGAGATACCTCTTTAGAAGAAGTATTACGTGTTGCAGCTGAGGATTAGCTTATGCCTGTTTATCATTACGTTGCACTCAATCATAAAGGTGCAAAAGAAAAAGGAATTATCGAAGCTGAAAGTGTCAAACAATGCAGACAGCTTATACGTAACAAAGGACTTCTTCCATTAGAGACTTACTCAGCACGTCAAACAAAAAGAAAAAATGGTGAAGCAAAATTTACCGGAAAATCAGCTTCCAACTACACAGTCAGTAACAAAGAATTAGCACTGATTAGTCGTCAGCTTGCAACCTTGTTTGCAGCAGGCATGCCAGTCGAAGAAGTACTCACTGCAGTAGCAGAGCAAACTGAAAAACCCCGCACTAAAAGTTTAATGTCTTCTGTGCGCAGCCGCGTCACTGAGGGACATGCGCTTGCAAATGCATTGCGCGATTTTCCTAGAGCCTTCTCAAATTTATTTTGTTCTACTGTTGCTGCAGGTGAAAAATCAGGCCATCTTGATAGAGTGTTAGATCGTTTAGCCGATTACACAGAACAACAATTTTATATGCGTCAAAAAATTAAAAATGCATTAATTTATCCTAGCATTATGATTTTTGTTTCCATAGGCATAGTCGGATTTTTATTAGAATTTGTCGTGCCCAAAATGGTAGCCGTGTACAGCGATACAGGACAAGCACTGCCTCTCATGACGAGTATTTTAATTGCTATTAGTAATGGCATTAAAAGTTATGGTTTAATTGCAGTCGGCCTAGTAGCTGTAGGACTATTTTTCTTTAGGCGTCATTTAAAAAATGATCTGCATTTTAGAGAACGCATACAGCATATGGCATTACGCATACCCATTATTGGAAACGCAACCAAAGTCATTAATACCGCACGCTTCTCTCGCACCTTTGCTATTTTATCCTCTGCAGGCGTTTCTATTTTAGAAGCCATGAATATTTCAGCTCAGTTGATTACGAATATTCCTATACGCAAAGCGGTAGAAACTGCAACTAACCGAATTCGTGAAGGGGCAAACATACATCTCGCATTGAAACAAACAAACTATTTTCCACCTATGAGTTTGCACTTGATTGCCAGTGGTGAAGCAAGCGGCCAGTTAGAAAATATGTTAGAGCGTGCCGCCAATAATCAAGATAATGAAATTAAACAACTCATAGAAACCAGTTTAACTTTATTTGAACCCGCCATTATTTTAATTATGGGCACTGTGGTTTTATTTATAGTCTTAGCTATCTTATTACCGATTTTTCAGTTAGATCAGATGGCGGGATGAAAAATCATTCTTTATTGCTCACCTTGTGAAAAAATGTAGGTTGGGTTGAGTGCTTCTTACGAAACCCCACATACCGTTATGTTGGGTTTCGTAAAAAGCACTCAACCCAACCTACAAGCGCCGCTTAGGATTTATCGCTTGCTCAGGTTCACTCTGAACAGGCTTTAATAAAGCTAATACATCTAACTTAATACCCGCTTTTTCTATATTTTTTCTAAATTTATTTTTTACTTTTTCTAAATTCACCGCTAAAGGTGAATACCTGTGCAATTTAAAAAATGAATTGTTATAGTGTTTATTAATTTGATTGATCTCATCCGATAAGAAATCCAGTATAATCTGAATGCATGAAATATCGGTTTTTTTAGCAACTTGTATATATAATCTTGATTCAATTCTATCAATTAGATTTCTCTTAGAAAAACAACCTCTGTAGTGAGCATCTATAATATCATTTAAAACGCTATCAATAATCTTTACTACACTGGCTGTTAAATATATTCCTATCTGTTCAATTTCATTTGGCTCAGGCTTCATAAATTCTAATAATACAAATAATGAAGGCCACTTATATTTTTCAGCGCTATACACTAATGCTGTTTTTTCAAACTGAATATCTAGCGTTAATAAAAAACTTAACATATCAGTATGATTTACATCTATCGCTTTATTAAGCAATGATTCAAAAAAGACTGATGGAAGTTTTTTAATATCGACTATAGATAAATAGGCTTTTACAAAATCCCAGTCCTCTTTAGTCTTGGATTGTAAAAGTAAATCATGATCTTCAATTTTGCAGCCTCCCGCATTAAATAAGAGAACGGCAATTTCTGCATTGTAATGTTTAACTGCATACTTCCAATGCATAGTGTCTATGTTAATATTTTCTAAATCTGAGCCTACTAAATAGCGTACATGATCTACACTAATTAATATAATCGACAACCCTAACACTTCATTAAAAAATTCATCACTATCAAAAAAGTTTATAAAATCAGTCTTTTCATTCTGCAAAAAGTTCAACTGCACTTGCACATACTTTTGAACAACGACTGTATTCGCAGATGCACATAATGCTTCAAGTTGATCTAATCGATTCAATGAATAGATATCTTTCAAAACTGACAATTTTCTCTTTTCAAGAGGACTGCTAGACTGAGGATCAAAATCATCTAGTCTTTTTGACAAAGGAATGAGATCTTCTATATCTTGCACCATGAAATAATCTAAGGTTTTAAATTCGTCACTTAAAAAATCAACGAATGAAGATGTAGATATATCATGAAATATATTTTTAGATGTGACGATATTTAGCTGTGGATTTTCTAGCTCAGTCATAATTAAATTATACTGCTCTTCTAACTGCTTATCAGAAAGTTGATCATTGATGCTAACGCTCATGCTGCGCAGCTGATCTCTAACAGTTGCTTCTCTAAATATTTCATCAAGCATACGACCTTTTGATTGTATGCAGTACTCGACTCCTAGGCGCTTACTTGACGACTTATCATCTAAAATAATTTTAATCACTTTACCTAAGTTACCATCCACTCCCAGTTCGCCTATTTTTTTCTGTATGGCCTTCCCACTGGATTTTTTACCCAATACATTCCACCATTCACCAAAATTAGCAATCGCAACATTAGCACATGACCCGGCATTAAACTCTCCACCTCCATGATTAACGTCACCCCTCAATAATCCAGCGCGCAATTCACTTAAACGCAAATAGACATCATCATTTCTTAATCGAGTTTTACCTAAAACTTCAATGTACCGAGTAAGCTCAATTAATTCTTTTAGTGCAGGTGTACGTTGCGCAAGTATAATTAAGTCATCTTGAGTGAGTGCCAACGGTAATGTCTTTTTTAGTTTGACATCTGAACCCCGCCATATGTCTTCTAACTTAAAATAACCGTGCTTCATATTCTCTATCGCCAACCTTATCACTTGTGAATAAATGTGAAGATGATTGGAACTGGATCTAAAAAAATGCTGAGGTGATAAAGGCAAATCTGTTGTTAACTCTACGAAATTTTGCCAAGGCTGCTCTCTATCTTTCGTTTTTGTTTGTTTAAATAAATAATTAGCTGGAACTTCTTCATCAGGAAATACTCTATAAATTAAGAGCACACAAAGCTGATTCGCCAACGTCATAGCAAAGCAATAATCATGGCTATCACCTCGCAGTATGTTTTCACGAACTTGCAAAAATTCTTCTACTTTTTCTGGAATCTCATTATCGTCTTTAACTGACACTAGCAGCCTATAAATGCTATTCGCTGTGCAATATAAATCGAACAATCTCGCACGTGATTTTTTTTCTAAATGTGCTTTTCCTATTTGTGCGTCTATCAGCCGCAGAATTGAGAGAACAAGAACACTACATTTCTTCGCATGCTCTGAAATCTGAGTTTCTAAATAAGTAAATGCTTCATACAAATCATTATTTGAAGGCGTCGAATTTTGAGGCGCTGTTGAAGAGGTAGACGTGAATTTGGATCGGGTAATCATCAATTTTCCAAAGAATGTTTCATAATGTTAAAGTTCAAAGATTTTAAATGAATATTTGATTTAAGTATACTTAAGGCAGGTGATTGTGAGGCATATTGATGAGCATAATATGAGCTAAACAGGGAGGGTAATATTGGGCCTAGCAAAAACCATTCAGCCCAATTTAATTAAGAGTCTTACTCGAGTATATCTATATCCATTCCACCGAAGACTTGTTCAACGGTTTCATCTACGGCATCTGCCAAAGAATAACCCGCATTTCCAAACCAACGTTTGATAGCGACTAATTCTCTGCCGCGTAGAAAAATATAAAAACTCAAAAACACTATATCCGATTCGACTTCCGCATGAAGATCAAAAATATAACGTTCTGCATAAGGCAAACGTTTTTTAGATTCCACGGTGGTATATTTTTCTAAAAGATCCAAAGCCTCTTCAGCGGTTTCTGCTTTTTCACATTGTTCTTGAATTTGATGATATTCCAAAACACGTTGCTGCAAAATACGTTCTAACTCTTCTTCTTTAAATAATTCAGTAAATCCATGCGGCAATCGTTCATCAACAGCAAACACTTTATTGATGAAATCAACATGATGTACACATGCCACTTCAGGATCTATCAATTTATGAAAGAAAGGAGCTGATAAACAAGCGCGTTTAAAAGAAGGAAGATTGATGTAAAGCGAGTCACCCTTAACCGTGAGCGTACCCAAACGGACAGGGTGATCTGAATTTCTTTGAAAAGAGTCTAGCGATTCGAAATGCACATCATTGCATTCCGCTTTCCAAAACCAGCTCCAACTGTCGCCACCTGCGGCTTTGACTAAACAGTCTTGCTTGTTCAAAATCTCTAAAAGCTTTTCTTTTTGATAGATGACGTAAGTTAAACGCAAAGGCTGATAAGCCTCACCCGTCTCTACGGTTAAAAAAGGTTTCTGCAACCGATCAAACATATCGGTCTCCTAGTTAGAAAATCATCCTAAGCGTCGTGATAGAACGCTAGTGCTAACCTCTTGTTTAGTTTTTAGAGTATTTTTTAAATCATTACACTTTTGAACTTGGGTCGACAAAGTCTTTTCAAGACCCGATTTAAACACTTCAAGCTCATTTGCACTTAAGTTAGACTTCAAACCTACTGTTACTAAACGTAATTGATTACTCATTTTACTTTACTCTCTTTAGGGTTGTATAGACTAATAAATTTTATCGTTTGGGGCTAGTTGATCCGTTTGTCATATCTAACACTGAAGCGGGTCCTTGCTTCAAGTACAACTCGTTTAAGTTTTTTTCCAATACATCAGCTATTATTTGCAGATTCTTTGCAGACAAACCACCCAATAAATTCGAATGAGTCGGAGCGACTAGTGTAGACGCAATTAACAATTCAACCTTATTCTTCGGTGAGCTCATTTGCCTCTCCTCCTACCACTTTGTGACCATCTTTTATTCAATTATACACTATTAAATTAGTATTTAACCCTATCCATAGCGTTTTTTTTTATATATTATCAACTTTCAGCCTCTAGCATATATACTCTTCTTTTAAATTATAGTCTTAGATTCTTAAATATACGATTAAATGGACGTAACCTCATGAAAATTAATAAAAAATTAAATGTTAGCCGCAGTCATATGCGTGGTTTTACCTTGGTCGAAGTCATGGTTGTAGTCGTTATTTTGGGCATATTGGCTGCCATCATAGTCCCCAAAATCATGAGCCGGCCTGAACAAGCCCGCATAGTGAAAGCCAAACAGGATATTTTAGCGATAGAGAGCGCCCTAGATCTCTATAAATTAGACAATGGCGTTTATCCTTCTACCGATCAAAATCTTCAAGCTTTAGTGACTAAACCCACCTCCGCACCTCTTCCCTCTAATTGGAAATCTGACGGTTACATACAAAAACTTCCCATAGATCCATGGGGCGAGGCTTATCAATACCTCAATGAAAATGAAAAATGCCGAATTTTTAGTTATGGACCCAAAGGTAAAGAAGGAGGTAATGAAATTGGTAATTGGAATCTGGATGATAAGGCATAAATGCAGCTAAAAAAAAATATCGGTTTCACATTAATTGAAATTTTAATTGTTATGCTGATCCTTAGCATAGTAGGCGGCATAACTTTATTAACGATTAGCCATAATCGAAATACACAACTTGCAACTTACAGCAGCCAACTGGTTAATCGTTTAACTTTAGCTGAACAATATGCCATGTTAATGCCCGCAGTGCTTGGATTAAAGATTACCGATACATCATTAGAGTTTTTTAACTATCAAGAAAAAACAGCGACATTTATTTCCTCTACTGAACCGACTTTAGGTTTATATCGTATTCCTAAAAGTATAAAACTTACCTTAAAACGTGAAACAGAAAACTCTGACGAAGATTCCAAACAACCTCCTATTATTTTTTCGAGTAGCGGTAGCTTAACGCCTTTTTCTTTATTGTTAGGATCCACCAATGAACCGCCTTCTTATGAAATTGAAGCCTCTGCAAACGGCAACATACACATAAAAAAATTGAATCCTAATGATGACTTATAAAAAAATATCAGGGTTTACTTTAATTGAAGTCTTAATTGCCTTGGCTATCATTAGTATCGCGTTAACAGCAATCATAAAAGCCACTTCGCAAAATATACGTGACACTGCATACCTGCAAGATAAAATGATTGCTCATTGGGTAGGTCTGCAAGTCATTAACGAAGTTCGCGCTGATGTTTTAAAATTATCAAATTCCAGCCTATCCAATGAAACAGAAATGCTAGGGAAAAATTGGCAATGGCAAGCAAGCCTGGCAGACACACCTAATCCGGCTATAAAAAAAATCGATGTCAGCGTCTCTCGCAAAGATGAAGATAAAAAATTGTTAACTTTATCCAGTTACAAATATGTAGCGTTACCATGATGACATTCCAACTAACAGAAAACAAAAAAACACTACGCGGATTTACTTTATTAGAAATCCTCATAGCCATATTTATTTTCACCATTATTTCTATCATCATTACACAAGCATTACATGCTGCATTGAACACACAAAGCAGCACAGAAAAAAGCGCAGCAAGAATGCGCGACTTACAAATGACTACACTTTTGATTTCGCGCGACCTAGAACAAATCATTGATCGCCCGATTATTAATGCAGAGAGAGCGCAGGAAGCCTCTCTGATAGGCTCTTCTCAAAAAATTATATTCACACATGGCGGCGTGACCAATCCTCAAGGAGAACTTCTACGCAGCACATTACAACGCACTCAATATTCTTTACTTAAAGAACATCTCATCCGCACGACGTGGGAAGTGCTCGATCAAGCGCCAGAAACTAAAGCGCAAGATAGAGAATTAATGGGTTCTATACAAAAACTCGATTTTTCTTATTTAGATCAAGAAGGACATTTCTCCTCTAGCTGGCCTGCAGCAAACAATACTACACCGCTGCCTAAAGCCATACGTATCACTCTGACTATTTCAAACTGGGGAACATTCAGCCAACTGTATCTTATCTCAGGAGCAGCACTTAATGCTTTACCCGCTTAAGCATAAACAACAAGGCTCAGCGATTATTATTGCATTATTTGTAATGAGTTTAGTTGCAGTCATTGCAGTCACCATGTTGTCACGCTTGCACACAGACGTACAACGCACACATTTAATTTTAAACGCGGATAATGAAAATTTAATCGCTCAAGGCTCTATTGCGTGGGCTGTAGATACATTGATTACGAATTGGAAAAAACATCAGCCCAATCAATTAGTCGATCACATGCCTATTTATTCTAAAAAAGATGTCATTCAAGGTGTTGAAATAGAAAGTGCTCTCTATGATGCGCAAGGATTTTTTAATGTTAACAATTTGAGTGCAGAAGAGAACCAACTAGGCTTTGTTCAATTGCTAAAAGCTGTAGACCCTAAAATCGATATAGTATTAGCGAACAATATTGCCATTGCAACACACGATTGGGTGTCACCCTCTGAAAAGAAAAATCAGGAACTAGACAAGTACTATTTAGAAAACAAACCATCCTATAGCGCACCACACCACTTAATGGCTAGCGTCAGTGAATTGCGCTTGGTCAAAGGCATGAGTGCGTCATTATTTTTTAAATTATCACCTTACATAGTCGCGTTGCCAATCAACACAAAATTAAATATAACCAGCGCGTCAGAAATCACATTAATGAGTTTAAGTTCAACGTTAACATTAGATGCTGCAAAAACCATCATCCATCATCGTAATGAGCTGCCTTTTACTAGCGTAGCAAACTTTACAGAATACGAAATTGTAAAAAACAACAGTATTACAGATAAGAATAATCTTACGACACTCAGCAACTACTTCTTATTACAAACCCATATTAGCGTTGGACAGCAAAAGCTGATGCTTTATACTTTATTGCTGAGAAATACCAATAATGAAAAGCCCAATGTAATCGTGTTATGGCAAACTAAAGGCACACTGTAATGCAAAAAATTACGCTTTATTTAAATCAAGATAATCAGATACAAACTTATCCTGCTACTCCCTTATCTGATTTAAAAAATCATTCCAACCTTTATGATATTCATGTCGTTGTGCCCTCACAAACCGTGCTTCTAAGCTATGCCAAACTGCCTAAACTCAATAGGCATAGACTACTTCAAGCAATACCTTTTGCCCTAGAAGAACAGCTTTTAACTGACGTGCACGACTTACATTTTGCAATAGGCACTTATCAAACTGACGGCATACCCGTTGCTATAGTGACTAAAAAACAAATGGCCTTGTGGAGTACGCTGCTCGCTGAACACGACATAAAAGCTACCGTCATGCTACCCGAATCTCTTGCTATTCCTTATGCCGTTGATCAATGGCATATACTCATACATGACGATCTCGCCATAGTCAGGACAGATTTTTACAATGGTTTTGGATGTGATAAAAATAATTTAGCACAAATGCTTTTATTAAAACTGAATGAAACCACAGTCAAACCTGCTGAGATTATGATAATCAACTACGATGATGCTGAGCTCAATCTCAAAATCAACAATATAAACATTATTGAAAATAACTTTTCATCTCAAAACTTTTTAAAAGAAATGCATGCAATATCCGACTATCCAATTAATTTATTACAACAGCAATTTGAAGCAAAGAAATCAAAGATAGAAAATAAAAAAATCTGGCGTATTAGCAGTTATTTAGCGTCAGCCATTATAGGTTTATTATTCTTAAGCCACATAGTTTCATTTTTTATTTTACACAATCAAGTGACTGCGTTAGATAATGCTATCACAAAAATATATAAACATAACTTTCCACTGGCATCTTCCATCATTGCACCCAAACAACGCATGAACGATAAGCTTAACAATTTACAACATCAGGGTAATAAAAATCATCTATTAGTATGGTTATCCTATGTGGGTAAAAGTTTAAAAGAAGCTTCCGGAATACGCTTAGCGCAATTGGATTTTCATAACAATCAACTCAACATCCAAATCACAGCGCTTAATTCAAATCAACTCGATACGTTCACCCAATCTTTAACTCAACAGGGCTTAAATGTTAAGTTACAAGACGTATCCGTCGAAAATAAAAGTGCTAAAGGAACAGTCATCATCACAGAGAGTTTTAAATCATGAATAAATGGTGGGTAAACTTATCAGAGAAAGAAAAACAAACCGTCACACTAGGCGGTATTATTGCGGGCATTTTTTTAATTTATCAATTTGTCTGGTCACCCATTGCTGACAGCTCAGATCAATTACGAAAGAAGATTTTGCAAAATCAAACTTTATTAAGTTACATGCAAGAAAGTGATAAACGCATACAGCTATTAGAAGCACATCAACAGGATAACTCTAATGAAAAATCTTCTGTACTAACTCATGTTCAAAATGAACTTAGCAAAACTTCTTTCAGCACTAACGTCACTCAATTGCAACAAAGTGAAAATAATTCCGTGAAATTTAATTTACAAAAAGTGAGTTTCGACGAATTAGTGAAATGGCTAACTACACTTTCGCAGCAAAAAATTTCTATTGCACAGATGACTGTAACACCCACCTCTACACCTGGCATAGTTGAAGCTGAGCTACGTTTGGAGTGAAATGTAGGTTGGGTTGAGCTTGCGAAACCCAACGGTTTTGGTGGAAAAAATAGACATCAGGAAAATTCTTGTTGTTGGGTTTCGCAAGCTCAACCCAACCTACAATTTTTTCAATTAATGAATCATACTGAGCGCTTTAATCGCTTGTTTATTATGTTTGTCTGCTGCTTTTTGCATCCAGAACATTCCTGATTGTGTATCACGCGTAACACCATAACCATAATAATACATATATCCTACTGCATATTCCGCTTCTACACTGCCTTCAGAAGCTAAGGGCATCAACTCACGAAATGCAGCTTTATAATCCCCTGATGCAAAACTCATTTTTCCTTTCTGTAATTCTTGCGGTATACGTGCGGAAGCACATGCTTGCAAACTACAAATTAAAATTCCTATCATTATTTTTTTAAACATTCACTTTTCCTTATCTTTTATACGCGTTCGCTATAGTAATGACTTTGGTGCATCCTGAAAAGACAAAACAGACCTTGCTAAGGGTAATTTTTCTAAACGACCACCGTGCTCTAAGACCACACCATTATCATTCACAGCACTAATTTTTATTCCTGCTGTTAACACATCACCCACCGCATAAACTTTTCCAGGTTGGCCTGCTTCTGAAATAATGGCTTTAGAAAGATTATCAGGATACACTTTTATGATACCTGTTAAATGCAATTGCAAACTGGTAATCGGTAAGAATGCAGCATCTGCTTCACTAGACATGCCAAACAAATGCAGCGTGGGTATTTGTGAAATAGCGAGTGAAACTTCATCTGTAACAGGTGCAGCTGTGGTTACAACTTTTCGTTGCGTGAGTAAAAAATCAGAATACCAAGTTGAAAAAGTAGTGAATAACATTGTTAAGAGAATCACGCTCAACAAAATACTGAGCGCTAAACCAACTTGTCTGCCGCGCTGAGTGGCAAACATCTGCGTACTAAATTCTTCAAACATAACTTTCCTCTTTCACAGTGCTAAGCCACATCGCAATTTGTTTTGCATAATACGTCAAAATAGCATCTGCACCTGCACGCTTGATACACATTAATGATTCCATCACTGCGGCTTGTTCGTTTAACCAGCCTTTTTCGACAGCGGCTTTTAACATAGCGTATTCACCGCTGACTTGATAAACAAATGTGGGCATTTTAAATTTCTTTTTGATGCGCGTCACTATATCTAAATAAGGCATGCCTGGTTTTATCATTACCATGTCAGCCCCTTCTGCAATATCTAATGCGACTTCATGCAATGCTTCATTCACATTACTAGGATCCATTTGATATTGAAATTTATCTGCTTTACCTAATGCACTGGCAGAACCCACAGCATCACGAAACGGTCCATAAAAACTCGATGCATATTTTGCAGAGTAAGCTAATATGGCTGTATTCACATAACCTGCTTTTTCAAGTTCAGCGCGTATCAAACCAATACGCCCATCCATCATATCAGAGGGTGCAACAATATCTGCGCCGGCTTCTGCATGTGATAAAGCTTGTTGAATTAAAATTTTTGTCGTCTCATCATTCACAACATAATTATTTTTATCGATAACGCCATCTTGACCATGAGACGTATAAGGATCCAAGGCCACATCCGTTATCACGCCCAGTTCTGGAAATGATTTTTTTAATGCTCGCACGGCGCGCTGCACTAACCCATCTACATGATATGACTCTTCAGCTTGCAATGTTTTTTTAGACACATCTATCACGGGAAACAAAGCAATGGCGGGAATACCTAATTTAACTAAGATGGCAGCCTCTTGTAGTAATAAATCTATGCTTAAACGTTCTATGCCTGGCATAGAAGCAATAGGCTGGCGTTGCTGCTCACCCTCTACAATAAATATAGGATAAATTAAATCTGCCACAGTAAGCTGCGTTTCCGCAACCAAGGCTCTAGTATATTTTTTAAACCGCATACGGCGCATGCGTGTCACTGGAAAAGAACGAGAGAATTGACCTGCCATTTAACGACTACTCATAAGATGCGATGGTGCATTATACGCGATTTTATCGAAATGGGAGCAATTCTCGCTAAAGAGGATGTAGCCCGGATTGAGCATTGCGAAAATCCGGGGATAGAGATGCCGGAAATCTCTTTAACAGGAACTCTTATCGAAATTGAGGTATACTGCGCGGCCATTAAACACGAAAAATGAATTTTATGAAAACACCTCAAATCGGTATTTATGCAACAAAAGACAGGTTAAAGGCTGAGGCAGAACGCCTCTCTGCTTGTTTAAATTTGCCCTTGGCCAAGCAAAAAAACGAGTATGATTATCAAGTTATAGTCACACCTGAAGGCTTGGGCTTGCGTAAAACCGGGACTAAAATACTGCCTTTAACCATAGATTTTCTGTCAGGCAGAATGACTTACCGCCGCCAACACGCCAGCTTACGTAATGAAATATTGGCCAGGGCGCTGGGCTTAAAAAAGAAATCTCCTGTAAAAATCGTCGATGCCACGGCAGGTTTGGGGCGCGACAGCTTTATTTTAGCTGCCCTAGGATTCGAAATTGAGATGCTGGAACGATCCCCTATCGTTCATGTTTTATTAGAAGACGGTCTTAACCGAGCCAAACTAGACCCTGTGGCGGCACCTATAGTCGAACGCATGAAATTACACCAAGCCAATGCCATAGAATGGTTTCAACAAGTAGACCCTGACCATAGGCCAGACATCATCTATATAGACCCTATGTTCCCAGAGCGCTCCAAATCAGCTCTCGCAAAAAAAGACATGCGAATTTTTCATGATATAGTCGGTGCTGACAGCGATGCAGAACAACTGCTAAACAGAGCACTAGCTTGTGCCAAACTACGTGTTGTGATAAAAAGACCGCGTCTTTCTGGTTTTTTAGCAGACTTAGAACCTGCGTTTTCTCACACTGGCAGCAGTAGCCGCTTTGATATTTATCTACCTAGGTGACATATGGATATACTACACACAGCATTTAATTTTCTTTTACACTTAGATACTCATTTATTTTCATTTGTATCGCAATACGGCAGCTGGACTTACGCTTTATTATTCTTAATTATTTTTTGTGAAACTGGTTTAGTTGTAGTGCCATTTTTACCCGGCGATTCTTTGTTATTTGCATCAGGCGCTATCGCTGCAAATCCCAGTAATTCATTAGATATTAATTTACTTTTTATTTTATTAGTCATCGCTTCTATTGCTGGCAACACGTTAAATTATGTTATTGGAAGAATAGTAGGACCTAAAGTATTTTACTCAGAGAGCTCCCCATTCTTAAATAAACAACACCTAGTTCGAGCCCATCACTTCTATGAGAAATTCGGTGGAAAAGCACTAGTCTTAGCAAGATTCATGCCTATCATACGCAGCTTTGCACCTTTCGTAGCAGGCATTGCGCGTATGAATTACAAACGCTTCACATTTTATAACATAGCAGGAGGCTTGCTTTGGATAGGAGGCTTACTCTATATCAGTTACTTATTTAGTAACTTACCCATGGTCAAAGAACATTTTTCTACTGTGATTTTAGCGATTATTGTTATTTCGTTATTACCGCCAGCGATAGAGTTTGCACGGCATCTTTGTTTGAAAAAAACATGTCACTAACATGAAAGAGTGCGGTCTCGTGAAGACTAGACTTTGAGAGATATGAGTAAGGCTACGTTAAAACCGAGCAGCGTTCTCTCGCTTAACTTTATTTTCAGTGGGCAATGAAGCAGCGAGCGATGACGAATCGTTCATGGGCGTGCAAGGTCTACCAGCAAATAAATTTGTTTTTAATTGAGTGAAGTAAGCATTCAATGTGGTTTGTTTTAGGCTTGTTGTTTCACCTTGCAAGACCAGTGTATTATTTTTAATTTCAAATGCATGCACCGTATCATGACTTAACTGAATATCGCTAAGAATGAGAGTCTTTAGTTGTTTTGAATCGACAAGTTGCTCTTTAATGATATTAAAAAATGATAAATGCATATCACTGGACAGGCGATTAAATTCAATAGTAATTGTGTCGTACTCACGTAAAGCTAACGCTGAACACAATGCGGCAAAATTAATTCGCAATTGATCTGTAACATGTAACTGCGGTGTTTGTGAACTTTGCGTAAGACTCATACCAAAGTGACTCAGCAAGTTATACTCTAAACAAAAATTGTTAAATGAAAAGCTTTCCTGCTTCAAGGGAAGAGCATAAATCGCTGTGACGAGTTCTTTAGTAGGATTTTCAATTTTATCTAAATTATTTAATCCAAATTGTACAAAGCTATGCACATTTTCTAACAAAGCATGCAATGTGTTGTATGAGCAAGGTAGAGGGTTGGTGTTTGCATTAAAAAATTCTTTAATTAAACAGGAAACTAATTGTGAGCTTGGGCATGCAAAGATAAATTGTTGCAATGTCAAAAAATCATCTGACAACACTTTATGTAAATGACTACTCATCCCTGGACTAAACAAAACAGGTGATACACTCTTTAAAGGTTGAGGCTGCAATGAGCCGAGAGCATTAGATTTTTTTTGAATCAAATTAACTAAGCGATTTTGCAAAGATATCGCAGTGCTTTGCGATGAAGGCGTTAGATCTTTTAATGCTAAAAGAGTCTGTAATTTAATGAGGTTACTGCGCTTGCGCAGTGCAGCGAACAAGGATTCAGCTTGAAATTCAATCTCTGACATTTCAAAAAAATGATAAAGACTACGCTCTACCATTGCCTTAGCTTCATCACGTATTTCGGGTGAAGGGCTTCTATAACTTTCAGAAAAAAGAATTAAAGCATATTCAAATTGTTCAGTCGAAAAAAAATAACGAGCCGCTGAAATACACAGCAAAGAATAATAGACACTTTCTTTATTCTGAATTTTAAATAGAAAATGTATTAACTGTTTATTAAAGAAAAATAAACCTGACAAAGCATGAGGAATTCGTTCTGTTCTTGCGGGAGTTGAAATCGGCTCTTCATCTATATCCATTTGAAATTCATTTAAGTCAGCATCATTATCTAATGACTCAATTGTCTTAGTTGGTGTGATTTTATTAACTTGAAGTACAGCATCGATTAATTGCTGATCTTGATGTGGTACAACAGGTGTAGGTGCACGCACGTTAAAATGTGCATCTTGTATATTTAAAGCGACTATCTCTTTAGCAACTAGATTTTCGAATAAACACTTTAAAACAATTTCTTCTAATTTAAAGAATAAATTTTTCACCACGTCTGTAGAATAAAGAAAAATATTATCATGATGTTGATTAAGCACCGTGATAGCAAGTTGCAAATTTTCTCGTATATTTTTTTTGAGCTCTTCACAATCTTCTTGCTCAAACGTATTAGGCTGATTGAAGTTTTTTAATAAATCAATAGCTTCTTTTAAGTGTACGCTCATTTTTTCTATAGCAAAGTTTCTAAAGTAACAAAGCTTGGCATCTACATACATTTTTTCGCATTTGACTAGCAATTCTTTATCATCTGTATTTTGAGTATTTTTTAAAATGATACAAATATTCTTGAGAGTAAGCTGATCTTGTATTTTATTGCGGAAGTTATCTATTACAGAATCTTGCATCTCAATTGTTTGTTCAGCTTGAATTACACAAGCTGTAGCTGTTTCTTCTATGCTATCGCTAGAACTATACGCAGTTTCAAGTATAGGGAAATCCACCTGAACAGATTTTAAAAAAAGCAAAGGAGCAAAACGTCTTATTGTGATTAACTCCACTTTTTCATTAACTGAAAGCGGTTTAAAAATATTTTGCAATATCAACGTCACTTTTTTAGATTTGGTACTTTTATTATAAATCCCTAAAGCGTTTGCAAGTTCAGTTAGGCATATTTTTCTTGCATCCTGCTCTATCAATTCAATTGATTCAAAATCAAATAATAAATTTATGTCTTCATCTAAATTCGAATCATTTATCTTGCCGATTTCAACCAAAAAGTTAGCTATTATTTTTTTTCTAGACTGTTCTGATTGCTCCTCCGCAATCATCCTATGTTTACCTAACATTTGAATTATTCCCAAATGTAGGCTCTGACGTATTGCTAGATGAGGCAGCTGCTCTAAACATGCCTGGCTGATAAGATGAACTTGAGTGGTAAGTTGTTGCAACTGTAGCATCATTCATTAAGGAACTGATTGCTGATCTTTGTGCAGAATCTTTCATGCGAACCCAATATCGTCCGTTAGATAACAATGTATTAAGCAAGCCATAGTAACTAGAATCACCGTACGTATCGACATAAGATTGATTATAATCAACAGTGTCATCTGGAAATTTCAATAACTCATTTAATAAAATTAAGTCTTTCGAAAATTGTGGTGCATATTGCTTAGCTTCGTCCCAGATTTTTTTAACGAAACTACCTAATGTGATTTTTTTTAACTGGTTGTTATAATCATCATTTTCATAATAAGCGAGTGCAAGTGAACTGCTTTCCGCTGAGCTCGAAGAACTCGAAGAGTTTGAAGAAGTCAAAGGATAATGTCTGCTGACTAAATCAAATAATATATCGTTTTTTTTATTTTCATTTTTGATTTCATCAGACAACCCTCCAAAGCTGTCACTATTAGATTGGTAAGTTCTATACTCAGAGCCTAATATATCAAAACTTTCAAATAGCTTGATGAGTGGCAATGTCTTTAATTCTGCAGCAGCCATATCGAATGCATCTGGATTACTGCTAATTATTTCATTGAATTCATGATTGATGACATCCTTACAAGATAAAGGTCGGAATCCTGGAAGATATTTACTGTAATAAGAATGTCCCTGGTATACGAGTGGATAAATGATGCGATAAGGAATCGTATATTCATCATCTTCATAGGAATATTCCAAGCCTGATGCATCACACAAATATGTGCGATTTATTTTTAGAAAATGCGTCTGTAAATACTCATAAATTTTTAAAATAGTAGCGCCATTCAGTCCATATTTTTTATCCGGTGCGCGTAAATCGCGTAATTCACCAATCGCTGCATCCAAAGATACCCACAGCTTTAAAATTTCAAAATTATTTACAGACACTTTCAGCCAGTAATACTCTAGGTTATCGTAATCACCATGGTGCACGCGCGAACCAACATCTATTTTGTAGTCTGCTAGCATTCCTTTTTCATCATGAACCCAGGACGTAATGAGATCGTGCTTATCTCTATGTGAATAAGGCCGCAGATAAAAATCACAAGATAAGTCTATAGTGAGATTTTCAGCATTTTTCCAGCTGAGTTGAAATTTATGTGAATTATTCTTAAATACAGATGCCTGCATAATCTGCAAAGCTCTGCGACTCATGTTATTGACTATCACATTGGCTGGCATGTATTGCACGAACTCATCTAGAGTGAAAATATGACTTCTCTGAGCAACAACGGGCTGTGTCAGTAGACGGAAGGTAATTGGCGCATTAAATAATAAATTAATGCCATCTACCCAACTCATGATGTCACTTTCTGTTAAACGCGAGGGTTTACGTTGAGTCACCATTATCGAAGGCTGGCCATCGAGTATGATGTTGATAGAAAGAAGTCTTTTATTATTTTCATCTATATATAAAAAATATTTGTTGTCTACCTCATCATCTGCAATTAACTCAAAACTTAAAAACGTGGATTTATAGTCTACATTACACTGAAATTTTCCATCATATCCATCAACTTCCATAATGGATTCCAAGTATTCCATTCTTGCTATATATTCTGCTTTTTCCTCTAAGGCTTTTTCATAACCAAGATTTATTTCAGTCATAAAGGATAAAAAAGAATAATGCTTGGGGTGATGTGTCAACTTTGCTTTCTTAGCTTGAGTATTTTCTTCACTTTCGGAATTGACATGCACTAGGGGCTGGCTTGAACTGCTAGCAGCAGCCATGTTGTTTACTGTGTAACGAGGCGCACGTTGCATGTATTGCGCTCTGACAGGGTTACTCCCGCTTGCGGCAGCAGCTGCTGCTACATTTATGGAATGATAAGAAAACATAAGGCCCCTAGCTGTATGCGTATATCAAAAATCACAAGCAGCTAGTTTAACAAAAGGGCATAAAATATACAATATCTATTGTGCTGTTGAATTAAAGCTCTAATGGTAAGCTTTACCCTGTAATTTCAATCAGATAGAGCATTAATAGTGATAAATTGTGTCACCCATAAGCAAATACACAAGCTTCTACACTCTCCGTGCACACTTTACCGTCTTTAACATCATTAGAAGAAGGCCAGACCCCATCATGCCAAGGATATGAAGTGGGTATAGGTATTCCACCCCAATTGTTTTGGCTTAATTCCACCAAATTACCCTTGTGATCTGTGTAAAAACAATTGGTTGAACCCATCAAAGGATCATGAGTGGCACCCCAAAATACCACTTTAAATGCAGCAGGGTGATCTCCAGGCTCAGCATCACCATGATAACCATCCCACCAAGGCGCCATCCAATTGCAATGCCTAGCCGAATTTTCGCCTATACATTTGTAAGTAACTTGATTCACCTGAGGACAATTGGCAAGAGCAATATTCGGTATAAAAATACATGCTGTGAGAAAAATACGGAGTTTCTGGTAATTGTTCATAATAGTTAGCCATTTAATAGAATTATCCATTATATTTGCATAGTTAGCGCTTACACAAGAAATACCCGAAATAATCTATCTTGTAGCTAACTACGGCCATTGTGCTAATATCATGCTGACATCTAGACAAAATCGTTAAGTTCATGCAAAATGCTCGGCTCTATCCCATATGGATACTAAGACTCAGAAATATGGCAACTATTTTGGTTTTGCATGGGCCCAACTTGAATCTACTTGGTTCTCGTGAATCCCTACATTATGGCTTTCAGACCTTATCTGAGATTGATGCTAAATTACAGGCATTAGCCTCTGAGTTAGGTCACACGCTATCTACATTACAAAGTAATCATGAAGGCATTTTAATTGATAGACTTCAACTTTGTTTAACAGATAACACGGATTTCATTTTATTAAATCCCGCAGCCTATACTCACACCAGCATTGCTTTACGCGATGCATTGCTTGCCATCGGCAAGCCCTTTGTGGAAGTGCATATTTCTAATATTCATAAGCGCGAATCTTTTCGCGCACACTCTTACTTTTCCGATATTGCAGAAGGCACGATTACAGGCCTAGGTGCGGAAGGTTATTTACTTGCGTTACGTTATGCACACTCTTACTTACTTTCTAACAACCATGACATTATAGGAGCTAATGCACCGTTATGGACCTGAGAAAAATACGAAAACTCATAGAACTCATTCAAGAAACCGGCATTGCTGAAATTGAAATCCATGAAGGCGAAGAATCTGTACGCATTAGTCGTGACAGTGGAAAAGCTGTGGTTCATCACGCCCCAGCACCGCAAATTCATTATGCAGCAGCACCTGAAGCACCAAGAGCTGCCACTGCTGAACCTGTCGCAAGCGCTCCTGCTCCCGCTGAAAACAGCCATTCTGTAAAAGCTCCTATGGTTGGAACAGTGTATTTATCGCCATCACCTGGTGCGAAACGATTTGTAGAGCTAGGCCAAGACGTACAAGCAGGCGATACGCTCTGCTTAATCGAAGCGATGAAAATGTTCAACCAAATTGAAGCTGATAAGTCAGGCAAGATTACCGCAATTCTTGTGGATACAGGCGTTCCTGTTGAATTTAATCAACCCTTATTTGTTATTGAATAACACATGATAGGAACTTAGTTCCTATCATCAGAGTGAGAAAAAATTATGTTAAATAAAATCGTCATCGCCAATCGAGGCGAGATAGCCCTACGCATATTACGTGCGTGCAAAGAAATGGGTATCAAAACCGTCGCCGTGCACTCCAGCGCCGATAGAGATTTAATGCACGTAAAACTCGCTGATGAATCCGTTTGTATAGGACCGGCTTCACCTACAGAAAGTTACTTAAGCATACCTGCTATAGTCAGTGCTGCTGAAATTACCGATGCAGTTGCTATTCATCCTGGCTATGGTTTTCTTGCAGAGAATGCGGATTTTGCTGAGCAAGTTGAAAAAAGTGGATTTATTTTTATAGGCCCACGACCTGACACCATACGCGAGATGGGCGATAAAGTTGCCGCAATTAATGCAATGAAACGCTTAGGTATTCCTTGTGTTCCAGGATCCAGCGAACCGATTAATGATGACGATGCTGCAACCGTACAGATGGCGCGTGAAATTGGTTATCCCATTATTATCAAAGCAGCAGGCGGTGGTGGTGGACGCGGCATGCGCGTAGTTCATACTGAATCACATTTATTAAATGCTATCGCAATGACAAAAACAGAAGCGCGCGCTGCATTTAATAACGATAAAGTGTATATGGAAAAATATTTACAAACGCCTAGGCACATAGAAATTCAAGTCATAGGTGACGGGCTAGGTAATGCTATACATTTAGGTGAACGTGATTGCTCCATGCAGCGTCGTCATCAAAAAGTCATTGAAGAGGCGCCAGCACCAGGCATTTCAAAAGAACAGCGCAATAAAATCGGTGAGCGTTGCGCACAAGCTTGTCGCGACATGCGTTACAGAGGCGCAGGAACTTTTGAATTTTTATATGAAAATAATGAATTTTATTTCATTGAAATGAATACACGCATACAAGTAGAACACCCTGTCACAGAAATGATTACGGGCATAGATATCGTTAAAGAACAATTAAGCATAGCAGCAGGCAATCCACTGTCTTACACACAAGATGATGTAGTCATCCGAGGTCATGCTATTGAATGCAGAGTTAACGCGGAAGATCCTCGCACATTTATGCCTTGCCCAGGAACAATTACACACTTTCATGCACCAGGCGGCCCAGGCATACGTTTAGACTCGCATATTTACAGCAGCTACAAAGTACCACCTTACTATGATTCTTTAATTGCAAAAGTCATTGCATATGGTGAAACACGCGAGATCGCAATGGCACGTATGCGTAATGCATTGGATGAAACGATTATTGATGGCATCAAAACAAATTTACCCTTGCATCAAGATATTTTACGCAACACAACATTCCAAGCAGGCGGCACTAACATACATTATTTAGAAGAATGGTTAAGCACTTAATGAATTGGATTGAACTACACATCACAACAACATCAGAGTCTGCAATACAGCTTAGTGAAAAACTAGAAGCATACGGCGCTCAAGCACTCACCTCTCGTGACGCAGGCAATCAACCTATTTATGAACCTGCGTTTGATGCAACACCGAGTTGGCCGGATACTATTTTAATAGCGTTATTTGATGCAGAACAAAATCTTGCTGTTGTATTAGATTATTTAGAAACACAACGCGTCCAAGGTTTTTTACATGAAGTGACACAACATCATTTAGCTGATCAAGATTGGGAAAGAACTTGTCTTGATGAATTAGAACCTATGTGTTTTGGTAAACGATTATGGATTTGTCCCAGCTGGAAAAAACCCAATGATGCATCAGCCATTAATATTATACTCGATCCCGGTTTGGCATTTGGCACAGGCACACATGCAACAACTGCTTTATGTTTAGCATGGCTAGATGAAAATATTGAAGGCAATGAAACAATTATTGATTACGGTTGTGGTTCTGGCATTTTAGCTTTAGCTGCTATTAAATTAGGTGCGAAACATGCGATTGCTATCGATCATGATGTACGCGCACTCGAAGTCACTCGCACGAATGCAGAACGAAATGATGTGAATGAAAAACAACTTAAAATATTTTTTCCAGATGATGCGCCTGTTGTGCAAGTGGATTTGTTAATTGCAAATATTTTAGCGCAGCCTTTAATAGAACTCGCATCAAAATTTTCTACACTCGTTAAATCCAATGGAAAAATTTTATTGTCTGGAATATTAGCAGAACAAGCAGATGCTGTTGCTGAAGCTTACAAGCCTTGGTTTAACATGGAAAAACCCACTCAGCAAAATGAATGGGTGAGGCTAACGGGAGTTAAAAAATAAGTTTAATGCTCAGCGTGATTTAGGCTGAGCATTATTCTTTTTTTCATTCATCTCTATTGCTATCTTTTCAAACGCTTCATTTACTTCTTTTTTTTCTTCATCAGTCAGCCCTTTTTGCGATAAAAATAATTTTGCTTTTTTTAATTCCGCTTCATACAAGTCATGCTCCGAATTTTCTTCTTCAGAAGAACTCTCTTCCAGGAATTGTTGCATTTCAGGATCTGAGAGAGCTCCATAAAGAGCGCTCCATTTTCGAAACTCATCAACTTGTGATGAATCATATTTATATTTTATCAATACATGGTAAATCACATCTTCTGGTGGCTTTGATAAACTTCCTGATGATTTTGAAAACATAATTATATCTCCTATGGTCTAAACTTATTTACAGGCTCTTCATCTTCAACTTGATTTTCTGATGGATCTTCGGCTATAGAAGGCGAATGAAATCTCACCTCATTTTCATCTCTATCTGAAGGATCCAAATGTAAAATAACCTTTTGCATTTGCTCACTCGCATTTTCTCTATACTTATCACTTGCCCTAACCAACGATTCAGGGATCACACTGCCGCGACGCTCAACTTGATAATTATCACTCTTTTGCGTTTGCAAGTAATTCTTAACTTCATCAATAGTATCTGGAAAATCTGGATTCATTTCTTTTTTGTGCTGTATATAATTTTCTAGTGTCTTTGGATTCATTAAATCATCTTGCCCTAATTTAATTTGCTCTTCAATCACAGGCGCCCACTTTTCCATCTTCCAACCAGGATGCACCATAACAAATTTATCTTGTATATAATTTATCTCTTTATTTAAAACAAAACTCACCAATTCATCTTCAGATTCGGTAAGATACGTTTGGCCATTATGCACATGAAACATTTTCCCATCCAAATCTGAAGGATCGCCTGGGTTATTTGTTTCTGGGCCGTGCTGCAAAAGAAAAGCTTGATAAGGCATAGATTTAATGAATTCATCATTAATTATTTTATTTGATAACAATTCAAATGGAGTAATTATTCCCGCAGTCTTTGCATATTGATATATTTTATCATACTCATTTTTTACTTCATCTTTTGTCAGCTTTCTCATTAAATAAACAGATTTTAATTCTATATAATTCTTAATTAATACCTTTAATTGTGATGGGTCGCCTGCATTATAATTCACATTAGCCATTTGTTTACATTTTCGAACGATATCGATTGGAGGTGCTACCCATAATTTGTCTGCATCACCTGTAATAGGTTTTCCATTTTGAGCAGCAACTAAAAGTGGATTGAAATTTTCTTTTCCTGGAAGCTTATAATCAATTGAAAAAGCTTGTTTATCATATTTCTCAAGCTCAGCATCAGATATACCCAGTTTTGCCAACATATCGCCTGGATCTCTGTCGACTTCCGGTCTTAGCTCTTTGGCTTTTTCTAAACTAATAACAGCCGGCTTGAACTCTTCTGCTAAATTTATTCTAAAAGTTATTTGATTTTTATCTATCAGCCCCTTGCCATGCTCTTTGTCATAATCATTATAATTTGTTTTGTCTGGCAATTTGGATTTAAACACTAAAAAATTATTCTCCTTCACTACATCGTATTTCCCCGCTTTGGCATCCGCTAAAATGGATCTCAAGCTTGTTTGTAAGTGAAATGCATTTTTACTACCATCTTCTTCCGGTGTTGTACCACCAAAATTCGGTGGTACATCTTTACTTCCTGAACGGCCAAATGTGGCCTGATCTACAGGGATCCAACCAGCAACTATAGGCAAACCCTGCTCGTCAGATGACGTTTTAGTTTTTACAGCCATCGGTTTGGGAGAAACTTCTGAAGGAGCATCAATATTAGGAGCCTGACCTGCACGAAGAGCAATACTACACTGTATTTCTTTGGTCTTTTCAACTAGAGCTGCCGCAAAAGGAGTGGCAAATCCAGACTCCAAAACTGCTTGAGTGCCATGCTTAATGACTTTTCGCTGTAAGAAGCTAGGCCTAACATACATGTTTACCCTATTTGCACCTACCGTGTTCGTTTTAGCTGGATTCTGCTCAAGCTTTGATGCCATGCCCGCTGCTAACTCTTGCATACGTGCCGCACGACCGCCAGGTATTGTAATAGTTGCTCTTCTTCCGCCTTCTTGCCCAGGCTGAGGAGCTTGTGGTCGGGTAGGAGTAAACCCTGCGTTAGCCGCAGTTGCAGAAGCAATTGGTGGTAACACTGTAGGCTCCGGAGTAGGCTGAGGGCTTCTAGCAAACCTAATCGTAACTGTTTGCTTAGGATCAGCTGCCTTCGAAGGAGTAGGATTAGAAGGCGAGATCGGTGGCAAGTCAACACCCTTAGGTGCCGAACCTGGACTCTCACGTACGACCGTAATCTTAGGTCTTCTCGGTGTTGTCATAATCACCTACCAACAAACATCGCAATATCAATCAATGTATTGTATTACTATTATAGCAGATAAATAAAAATACATATTTCACTGTAACCTTATGAATTAATTACAAAATATTTATACCATGACGAGATAAATGTGGCTTAACAACCTGTCGCACTAAAAGGTTTCATTTAGCCTTAGAAAATGACTTTAACTTCAATCAGTTACAAAGTTGCTTTACAAATCGCCACTTTTTCTATTTTTAGCTGGCAAAAGAGCAAAAACTAGTGTATTTTTTGCTTTATGCTAATTTAGATATAATATTGATCAATAACATTTGATCGAACAAAGAGCAGCTGTTATAATCAGACTTTGATGAAATAAGAAGCAATTTGGATAATTATTGGTTAAGTACTTAATTTGAGAGAGACACAATGGCTAACAATACCCCAGAAACAACTGAAATATCACAAAAAGCAACGAATGCTTTTACTGTGACCCACAAAAATCAACCGCTGCACGATAGCGTGCGTCAAGCGCTTGAAAATTATTTCCTACAATTAAAAGGCCAAGCACCTACTAATTTGTATGAAATGGTTTTAGCTGAAGTTGAGATGCCTTTAATGGAAGCTGTTATGGATTACACTAAAGAAAATCAATCACGCGCCGCTATTTTATTAGGCATTAGCCGTGGAACATTACGTAAGAAGTTAAAAACTTACAACATGCTAGACTAATCACCTATCTGCTTTACCAACGCCGACCTCGTGTCGGCGTTTTTATTTGTGCGCAGAATTAGCATGTAGCCCGAATTGAGCGTTGCGAAAATCCGGGATTGCTAGCATGGATCTTTATTTTACTAACGCCGACTTTTAGTCGACGTTTTTATTTAGAGTCACGCCATCTCCTTAAGTTATTACATACACTTTACTGCACATTTATGTATAATGCTTAAAGGCAACTTAAGGAAGAAGTATCAGCGATGATTACAGTCATTAACGAACAGCTTTCAACCCATGAAAAGGAATACCAAGATGATTCTTTTTCTACTGACAACACGCCGCCCAACAACACATCTACGCTAGCTAATACAGCTGCCTCTACTGACAACCAACTTTTATTACCTCATAAATTTGTTACACACAGCCCTAAATCTGGATTGAATCCATTAGTGGATGCTGCGGCTTATTTATTTTCTTTAATGGGTAAATTAAAGTTATTAAAGTCCTATCGTCATTTAAGCAAATTGCGCAATGAACTCACCCAAGAAATAAACCTTTTTCAAGATGCTGCCAAATCATTAGGCTATAACTCAGAATATATCTTAGTAAGCCGTTATGCTTTGTGTGCATCACTCGATGATATTATTTCAAATACACCCTGGGGCGCTCAAGGCCAATGGGATAGTCATAATCTGATGAGTGCGTTTAATCAAGAATCGATTACCCAAGAAAGGTTTTTTGTTATTTTAGAAAGACTGGTTCAAGATCCCAGCCTCTACATCGATGTCATGGAGTTTATGTACATTTGTTTGAGCCTAGGGTTTAAGGGCATGTACAGATCTACCGAATATAATAATACCCAGCTTGAACAAATCACAAACGCACTCTACAAAAGAATTCGTGCTTACCGCGGTGATTTTAGTAAAATTTTATCACCCTTCCCGATTAAAGTATTTACTGCCCCAAAAGTTGCTCCAACTCATTGGCCAAGCTGGATAATTGTATTATTAGCAGTTAGCTTTAGTTTGGTATTGTTCGCCGGAATACGTTACATGTTGAATGTTACTTCTAACCAAGCCTATCAAGACTTAACGCGAATGGGAAAAACAGCCTCTTATGAAACACATGATCAAACAACTGAGCAATAACACCTACTCAAAAGAACTAGCTCCTTTAATTCTTATCACATTTATCTCAGTGATAATTTGGTATGGGGGAGCATCACTCACTTTTTCGAATTTTACGCCTTTCGCTCAGCCTGAAAAACGCTTTTATCTTATTTTATTAATGTTTCTTACTTGGTTTTTAAAAATTAATTTTTTTACCCGCCTCAAAACACCCGCAGCTAAACCAAAAATCAGTAATCCTGAATTTAATAAAAAATTACAAACATTAGAAGGCCGTTTTTCAGGCGCCATGGCATTTCTAAAAAAAACCATGATCACGAAACACAACAAAGAGACCAGCTTAATTAACTTGCCTTGGTATTTATTAGTAGGCACTAGCGGATCCGGCAAAACTACGTTAATGGCAAATGCTGGAATTAATTTTATACTCTCAAAACAATTTAAAAATACAAATATAAAAGACATTCCATCCTCAGATATTTGTGATTGGTGGGTCACACGTGAAACGGTTTTAATTGATGTTCCAGGTTCGTATTTAAATTCAAAACCCAGCCAAGCAGGCCGCCAACCAGCGCCCTTCCATTACACACTTTGGCATAGTTTTTTAAATCTATTGAAAAAATACCGCGGAAAAAATGCATTGCGCGGTGTCATCATAGCATTATCTTTACCTGACTTATTAAATCCTCAACAAAATTTCCATGACTTAAAGCAACGTATTAGCGAAATAAGAAATCAGTTCGGTTCGGATTTAACTTTTTATATCACCATTACAAAATGCGATAAATTACCAGGCTTTATCGATTTCTTTAATGACAGCAGCGTAGATGAATTAGCACAAGCGTGGGGAATCACGATTCCTACTTTAAAAGAAAATGAAACCTTAGTCAGCGTTTTTACAAATCGATTTAACGCGCTGATTAAAAGACTCAACAAACAACTCATTTGGCGGCTACACCAAGAACGCAATAATTTTTCACGTCCACAAATAAAAGATTTTCCTCTTCAAATAGAAAGACTCAAAGAAAGCATGATTACATTTATAAAAAATATCACGCTGCCTGAGTCTCACTTTAATTTGCAAGGCATTTATCTTACTAGCGCAGTACAACATCCCGAAATCGAAAAACCTACTCCTATTCAAAATTCTACGGCATTACAACTATTGCGTAATCCAGTAATGCCTTGCAAAGCCTATTTTGTTCGTCAGTTTTTCTTACAAGGATTATTAAATCAACATGACTCTCATGTTCATGCTAGCTCATCAAAATCACGCCGCCCTTTAACTTATGCTTTATTCCTCGGCATCGCTGTTTTAATGACACTTTTTTTTGCGCAAGATATTCATCATAGTGTTAAGCAAACCTACGCAATTCAAGATGGCTTAGCTCAATACCACACTGACAGCCAGCAAGCCAATCAACAGGGCGTGCAAATTGATAAAGCCTTACCACTGTTAAATGCATTACAGCAAGCCTCTATTAATTCATCACACTCATTGTTGCTGCACTCAGATAAGGCACAACAAAGTGCTCATGCGGCTTACCAACAAGCTTTACAAACTATAGTTCTCACCCAAATAAAAAATAATTTAGAAAAATTTTTACAACACCCAGCTAATAAAAATCCAACTAATCTTTATGCGACGCTAGAAGCTTATCTCATGTTGGGTGATAAAGATCATTTACAACCAGAATTTATTACTAGCACTTTAAAACAAATTTCACCTGCATTATTTAATAATATACATTCAGAACAAATCGCAGGACACATACATGCCGCATTTAACAGTGCTTGGCAACCTGCAGAGCTAGACTCTGACTTAATCAGTAATGCACGTAAACAACTTACAAGCTTATCCGCTTTGGAAGTGAGTTACATTATTTTAAAAAATACAAATACAAATAATCTTACGCAAACCATTTCATTAGGCTCTAATGAAAAAACATCTTTTGCATTTGCAGCGTCAGAAAATCTCGCACAAATTCGTAATATGTATACAGGCGATTACGTACAACCCATACTTGATAAACAAATCAATATTGCAGCTACCGATGCGACGCAAGGAAATTGGGTGCTAGGTGGTTATGCTGCCACGTTTGCAGCACCTAATACTGAGCTATTGGCTGAACAAACTCGCTCTCTCTATTTAACAGACTACGCTGCAACGTGGGAACATATCTTATCTAGCTTTCAATTGTTCACACCAAAAAATTTATCAGAGACTGATGTTCTCGTTGAAGCCTTATCACGTTACAACTCGCCCTTAAATGAATTATTAAAAGCAATACATCACAATACTTCTTTTGCGCCTGTGCTGGCTGCAAGCCCTAAATTAGCAGCGCTAAATGCTTTCATGACATCCACCAAAGAACAACAATCACTGTGGTCTGATACGACAAAATCATTAGTCCAATTGCATAGCTATTTACAATCTATCTTAACTAGCAATGACGTTGGAAAATCTGCATGGCAAGCTTCTTCAATACGCATGACAAACAATACTGATGCACTAACAGAAATTTTTAGAATTGCTGCTTTAAGTCCTGAACCTCTACACAGTTGGCTCTCTATCATAGGCACTAAAAGCTGGCAATATACGCTGGCAGAAGCAAGCCATTATATTGAAGCGCAATGGCAAGACCGCATCGTCAAAAACTATAAAACAAATTTTGCTGATCGCTTTCCTTTTTATCAAGAAGCAACTAAAGAAGTCAGTCTAGCTGACTTTACAAATTTTTTAGGTACTCAAGGGACATATACAAATTTCTATAAAACGTTTTTACAATCGTTCATAGACACGAGCGAGAAAGAATGGAAATGGAAAACAGTCAATAATGAAAAAATGCTGTTCTCAGCTGCATCCATTTCACAATTACAAAACATAGATACACTGCAGCATGCATTGTTTAATGAGACAGACACTCTGCCTGCTATGAAGTTTGTCTTACAACCTATCGCACTAGAAAAAAATACTAAAAGCATACAGTTGAATATAGCCGGACAATCACTACTCTATAATCGCAACTTACCCACCATTGCTGAAACCTTAAATTGGCCTGGTGATAAAGATAAACGTTCAACTATATTAAATTTATTAACTGCAAAAAACCAAACGTTAACAAATACATATAATGGGGATTGGGGTTTATTCAGACTGATACAAAAATCCCAGAAGAAGGCTGTTAACCAAAAAGAATTGCAAGTCAACTTTGATATTGAAGGTCACAATGCGACTTACTTGTTATTCACATTAGCCAATCAAAATCCTTTTTTATTGAATTTCCAATTGCCAGACCAACTCTGAAGTACGCTGTATGTAGCCCGGATTGAGCGCTGCGAAAATCCGGGGTAGCTTTCCAAGATCAATGCTGGCAATCCCGGATTTTCGCAGCGCTCAATCCGAGCTACATACTATATTTTTGGCAGGCTTTTCACGTCAGGATTCTTAGAATAAGCTTCTAAAATTTCTTCTAATAACTTATCAGAAATACTTAAATTATTAACTTCTTCTATCATCCCTTGCTGCTCTTTTAATGTTGCAAGCCTTTCTTCAACCAGCGACTTAACAGAACCTGAAGGAAATAAATTAGCTAACACTCGCCTAGCTTCGGCAGGACCTAATTTCAAATATAATTTATTTCGAATTCTTGCATCTTCAGCTGTCGTACTAAAGGACCATAATTCAATAGGCCCTAATGTACTTGTTAATAATTGCGTATTCATACCGTTCTTTGTTGCGAATTGAGCTAGGAAAGTAGAACCCCCCGCTCGCGGTCCATGTACACGTGTTTTTAATGCAACGCGTGCGGTCTCAGATAAACCAAAAATTTCAGTAGATCGTTTAATCGCTTGTTCAGGACCCGCATCCATAATAAAAATAGACGTCGCAAATTCAACCATTACAGAATCGAAATCTTCCAACGACTGAGAAATAAGAGCGATTTGTACATTCCATTTTCGACCTTCACGCATATCTAAAACAACTTGATCTCGTACCGCGCGTGCTTTTGAGGTACGGTGGAATTCATCGAATACTATACGCTTAGCATCTTCACGAATTTCAGAAATACGTTTGCGATGATGCTCACGATAGACTTCTGGCATATCAACCAATACATCTTCTGTTAAATAATAATGTCTAGCCATGGTGTAACGTGCCAACATGTACATCACAGCTGTTTGTCTGTCTGCAGCATCTCCACCACTTTTTGCAACTTCATCTAAATCGAGTGAGACCACGCGCGCATCACCAATATCAAATTGCGATACATTCGACAAAATAGGATATTCACGCACAGCACTTGAAATCATACGACTAAATGATTGAATCAACGGTTCACCTGTTGGCGCTTTCACCTGACCGTATAAATCTTCTATGACTTGAGTACGACAAATTGCTGCAGCATCTGCTAACAATGGCGTAGTAAAGCGTTGAGCTAATAAAGCTTGATGCGCAAAGCCAGCTAAAAATAAGGCATCTGTGACTTCCCACCAAGTCGTTCTATCATCCAAAACAAATCCAATTTCACCTAAAATATCGTCCACTAACGGTTCCATACCTTTAGTGTAAGGATGTGGTTTAGCATCATCAGCCAAATATTTATAGAGCTCATCAACAATCAAACCTGCCATATCAGATATACCGTCGTATGGGCGTTCAGAACCAACAGGTGTCGATAATAACGTGATGAAATTAACTAAAAAGCCACGCTCTTGCGCAGTAGGGAAACGACAGCCTAACTGCGTATCGAAAGGATTAATCGCATAATCAGGTGTCATGCGCAATCGATGATAAGCGACTAAATGACGTTCTTCAGGAGGCAAGGCTTCTTTCAATAAAGAAATTAATCCACTGCTCGAAGGCCCTATATCAACAATCGCTATACGGGGTAATCGTTGTATACCGCCAGACAAACAAAGCGCTAAATTAATCGCATTCGATAACACAGATTTACCAGAACCCGGTCTTGCATACATCAAATCAATCCAGGTAGTCTGCTGTGATGATCCAGGTTGATAAGGCCATGGCTTTCCATCAGGTGAACGCAGCAATAATGCACCATGGTTCCAAGAAGAAGCAGGACGTGTGAATGGCAGCATATAAACAACATCTGTTAAAGGGGCAACAGAAGGTGTTGCAACACTGTTTGCACTAAAACCCACTATGCTTGATGCAACGCCTGCAAAAACATCTCCACATACTTCAGATACTTCACATGTTCCCCAACCTTCTACCGCTTTTGCTAACTCTGCTGCGCGTGTGCGCAATAAACGAATATTTCCCTCTGGAGCCCAAGTCGCCAGGCTCACCTGTAACTTGACTATGGCATCATCTGTATTCACTTCCATTTCAGTTAATAAATTAGCGGCATCATTCACTAATTTATTATGTGATGCTGTCCAACTCAATAATGCGGCCATCATGGATTTAAAACGAATAACGGCTAATCCACCGCTCTCAAATAAAAATGAAATTCTCCAAGGCACTTGTGTTGGTAAGGTACGAGCAAAAAGTTGAATAAACGATTTTAAATCTTGAGGAAACAGATCGATAAATAGAGGAGTATAAATTCTATCGCCTATACGTATGGTTCTTAAATCAATCGCCTCAGCATCGCGTGGGAAAACTTGCCGTGCAAGCGGTGGATACATTAATCCAGACAATTCACTTGCACTCGGCCTAATGTCTCGTAAAGGAATTTTATCTCCTGGCAATACTGCACGCCATTTAAGATCTGTAAAATCAGGATCGGCAGAAAAACGCGTTGCATAAACGGCATCATGCACTTCTAATAATTGACAGTACACACTTAAAGCCGATAAATCCGTTACCAGAGAACGTACAAAAGATCCGTGAGACTCACGCAAATCAGGTACTGCAGCAATGAGATTTTGTCCATTTTTAAAAGGGGGAACTTTATTTTGGCGTATTACATTTAACTTTTCTTTGCTGGCACGTGAAAGCTGTTCGCCTGTCAAAGATGATGGCCTAGTCCATAAAACAAAATACAATTCTTCATGAGCACAATATTTAGAAATATAATCTACACGTTCTTTAAATAAATCATCTAACTTAAGATTAAGACGTGCAGCAGTCGCGCGAGCAGGCGATAAAATCTCTTCAAGCTCGGGTTTTACAGCTTCTTTATCATAACTAAATTGCACTTGTACAACGTGACCCGCTCTTTTTAACGTAGGCTGTAAACTTTGCGTTAAACCACGGTGTATCGCTTCAAATTCTTCTGTTCCAATTAACTTAGTGACACCATACACGCGAATAACAGAAATCAGCGAGCCATCACGCGCCACTAAGGTGTGCGTATCATCTGCAGTTTCTAAGTCACAATAGGATTCTGCGGTTTGCTTTAATTCAGTGCTAAACCAAGCCAAAACAGAATCAATGCTTTCCAACACAGGGTCAACAAAGTTTCGCATCGTTAATCCTTAACAATTGTTAGACTTACACACAATAAAATTTAAACTTGAGGTTCTGCAGCTAATTCTTCCAGTGCCGCAGCAGCCCAAGCTTCTAACTGAACTTTGAATTTAGGATAAGAAGGTAGTAAACGTAAATCTTTTAAAATATCAAGTTTCTTGTCTTTATGACGTGCTGAAAATTCTAGAATCAACTGCCCTAAAATAGCAGGGGAGCTAGTTCCTGCACCAAATTTATTTTCAATGATTTGACTGCGAAACTTCAACCCTCGATAAATAGCTTGGGCACTGTCTTGATACCCCGTGCCATTACCCATAGCACAAAATAATACGTGACAAAAACTATTTAAATCCGCTTGAGAAATTTCAGGGGCATAGATAAGTTGGCCACCACCATCATCATCTACGCCTATAGATTCTAAAAATAGACATTGAGAACAAAAACAACAGCAAGTAATTAGATTACTAAATTTATTATTGAGATAATTGCCATCTATATTGACGATCTCTTGATATTGTCTAGCTTGAAATCCACAAAACTGGCACGTGAAATTGTCTCTCTCATAAATACGCTTTGCGACTGGCAAAAAAGCTTTATCACCGCGGCGCCTTATAAAAATGCGCCATCCGCTTAAATTAACTGCCAGTCGTAGCTCATGCATAATAATACAACGCTGAGATTAACTTTAAGAACCTGCTGTCTTTGCACCAAAGCTTGCAATACCGGAAGCACCAGCAACTTCACCACTTCCGCCAAACAATGTAGCGCCTGATGTTTTAAATACGGATGGAACAAAGATCAATGCAGCTGCAACAAAAAGCAGTGCTATAGGTGTACCGATTGGAACTTGTGTAGGATTATCTTTATGTGCTTTAAATTTAACAATGGATGCAACTGCCATAGCCATACCCATTACATAAGAAAGAGCTGTGATCAATTTTGCAATGCTAGTTAAATTCCCTGTTACATTTGAAGCTATGGAACCAATACCAGCGGTCCCAGAAGCAGCAGCAAAAGCTACTGTGCCTACACTAAAACATGCCAAGGCGCCCACAAATAAGATTACACTTTTCTTTACATTTTTATGCATTACAGATGCTCCTTTCTAAAGTAAAAGTAACCAATTTACGCTCAGGCTATTTGAAAAAAAAACATGAATAAAACCCGCAGCATTGGTTACTAGCATCTCATAAAATTTAATCGTATGCTACTCAAAAAAAAGGATTAAGTCAGTTAGGGAGAGATTCCAGTGATACCAAGAGTTGCTTCTACAGCAGCTAAAAAGTCACTCATGTTAATGCATAACACACCCGCTATGATATACGTCAGACCCTTACTAAACGTTCCAGGTTGACTACCTTGACCTCCAAGATGTGTCAACGTTATCAGTCCTCGTATAAATGCAATCGTACCTATTAATTGCACCACTAGATAAGTCGTTTGAACAAGTGAATTCCACTGATCATCACCTGGCGTTTCATATCCATAAGGATTAGGAGCAGTCCAAAAAGTCGTTAAACCCACCTGCACAGAAGTAGGAAGATACAATAATAAGGTTCCTACCCCTATCAAGATAACAGGTCCTTTTAAATCATGATGAGTAGACATTTGTGTTCTTGCTTCACCCGCTGCTTTTAAACCAGCGACACCTTTTACAATTAAATACATGCCAAACACATAGGCAAAGGCTGTAATTAATTTCATAAGCTGAGGAACATCATTCGCGAAATTCTTAAGCATGGTACCTACATCTGGCACCGCTGCATAAACAGAAGGAGTGTAAAAAATAGCGATAGCGGCAAGGAGCGAAATAACAAATTTAAATGACCAGGCATTATCATGTGTAGATACATTTTGGGACATCATAACCATACCCCCGTCATTAATCTTGTTACCCCTCCATTTAGTTTAGTTCAAGTAATCTAAAATGGTTAGTCCCAAAGTGTTTTTATTTCTTCGTTTCTTTCGTAACTCTTTGATTTTTACTCATTGGCTGACCCGTAGGAAAGAGAAACAATCTTGCCACCCACATCAATTTGTACATTTCCATCATAGGGGTCAATTTTCATTATCCTGCCATACCCCTGTAACGTATCACCTTCTGTGACAGTTACCGTATCCCCATTCTCAGATTTTAGCCACGCTCGGCCAGGGATAATAGCTTGCACTGTATAAACCATTTTAGGAACAAACACTCTAGGAGCCTGACGTACTGCTACTGGAGCACTGGCAACCCTAGTACTTTTTAATTCTTGTATGACTTGCCCTAAACGTGTAATCGTTGATTCCATGCTTGCTAAACGCAATGTCATATCTTGCAATCGACTCTGCATTGCATTCGCCTGTGCTTCATATTCAGCAATTTTCATTGCAGGAGTTTGTTCTGTTACTTGAACTGATTCCTGAGCGGGTACATTCGCTAATGGAGGTGCAGGTAAGTTTTCCATTGGATTCACCCCCGGTGATGCGGGAACAATTGTGACTGATGGTGTAGTAGTAGGAGCTGTCTCAGTCGGTAAAGGTGCAGCAGAAACAGGTTGGGTGGAACCCATAATACTCGGTGCGGCACTGGGGGCTGGTCCTGAACTTGCGTCAGGTACAGATGCAGCGGGCATGGCTGCAGGTACCGGCGTTAGTGCTGGTGCAGCCGCAGGTGTTGGAGTCGGAGTTGAAACAGGTGCAGCGGCCACAGGCTGAGCCGGTGCTGCTTTAATAGGCGGCATAGTGGAAACGGGTTGAGGCAAACTATTTTGGCCAAAATCTGTAACCGGTGCCGTGCTGGCCGGCGCCAAAATTTTATAAACAATAAAAATTAATACTAAAAAACTACCTAGACCCAATAGAGGTTTTTTATATTTTACCATGAGATCCTGGGCACTTTTATTCATCCCACCAGAAGATGCAGCTGTAGCTTGCGCCAATTCAGGTTCTACTTCGTAATTCACCTGATCATCGGAAAAATGATATTCACCATCTTCCTGAATTTCATACTTATCTTCTCTTTCATGTACCATTTTTATCTCGCCCCTGTCATAAGTTCTGGCTTTGCAGTTAACTTAACTTTTCAGAAAAACTTTTCTGACTCCGTGTTTACTTAAGCGGGTACATCTGCCATAAATAATATACCAATACCCACTCCTGCTGTAACTTTTACTGTTGTTGGCGTATTAAAATAAGATGACATCGCCGCTCCTATGGTTGTGCCTACCTGTCCTATGCCTACAGCTATTTTACTCGCAGGGCTTAGCACTGGAGCAGTAGCAGTTGACACTCCTGAACCCACCGATGTGACCCCACCTGATGATTGTATTGCACTTGCATAACCTGAGACAAATGAAGAAGCAAACATAGAACCATACCTTAACATGTAATGGTAATTTACGTTGCTTGCTAAAACTGTGCGCGCTGTATCAGGATCCATCGCAAAAGCCGTAACAGGTTTAGTCGTAGGCCAACCTTCCATATCAATGAGATTAAAATTAAGACTGACACGATCTTGTCCTGCGGCCAACGCTAACTTCCCTAACAATTTCGCGCCTTTAAACTTACCTTGAACTATAGTTGCCATCACAGGCGTATCAGGATAATCACTGTCTACCGCTGTCTCTAAGACAGCAAATAAAATAGTACCTGCCTTAATGATAGGAGGCCCTGCTGGTGTTTGATTTTCTGTTCCGCCAGGCGTCTTCTTCCCAGTGTTGCCTGCGCCTTCTCCTGCACCTTCAAGAGGAGATTTCTTTGTGGGCTCAACACCGGCTTTGTGTTCCATAGGCCGTGGTTGCCAAGCCGCAATTAAAGACTGAGCTTGACCAGACATGCCTGCCATCAGGTCTTGAATTCTTTGTCTTTTTAATCGTTCAGCTTCTGCTGCCGCTTGTGCTTTCGCATCAGCAAGTTGTTGTGCAGAAACACCTGCGGCGGTTCCTGTTTCTGGATTTGTGCCAGCAAGCTGAGCTTGCTGCTCTTGCAAACGCTGCTCCAATTTTGAAGCCTCATCACCACCGGTTTCTTCTGTAGCAGCTGCTTGATATTCTTGAAGCAATGCCGCTGCTTGCTCCGGACTAATTTCACCCGCGGATACGGCACGCTTCAATTCAGCTTGATAAGCTTGAGCAGTAGCTTTGTTAGCCTGCATGTCTGATAATTTTTTCCCTAAGGCTTGCATTGCTGGTGTTGCGTTAGGCGCTGACAATGCTTGCAAAGTCGGTTGAGGTTTTGCTGCAACAGCTGCAGCGGCTGCTTGATATTCTTTGAGCAATGTCGCTGCTTGTTCCTGACTTATTTCACCCGCGGCTACAGCACGCTTTAATTCAGCTTGATACGTTTCGACAGACGCTTTGTTACCCTGCATATTTAATAATTTTTTTCCTAAGGTTTGCATAGCAGGAGTCGCATTAGCGGCTAATAATATTCTATTAACTGAAGCAGGAGCCACGCCTATACCACTTTGTTTTTGATATTGCGCCAACAACTGAGCAGCTTGAGCAGCAGTTAATTTCTTAGCTGCAACTAATCGTGCAAGCTCTGCTTGATATTGAGCAACTGAAACATTTTTTTGTTGCATACCACCTAGATTATCAGCAACATCTGCGGAAATTTGCCCCGACTTCACCATTTGTTTTAATTGAGCAGCTGCTTCTTGTGACACTGCTTTTGCATTTTGTTGTGTGTATTGTGCTAACAACTGCGCTGCTACATCAGGAGAAATTTTTCCTTCAGTGACCATTCGATTAACTTCTGTTGCATATTCATCTGGAGTAGCTTTCTTTTTTTGTAACACCAATAAATCATTAGCCGCTTGCAGAGGAACTTTACCTGATTTAATCAGTTCATCCATATTCTTGGCGCTATCAGCAACCGCTTTATTTTCGTGCTGTCTCTTATACGTTTCTAATAACTTTCGTGCTTGCTCTGGTGTTAATTTTCCTTTCTTGACGAGCTCATCTAACGCTGCCGCATACTCTGTTGCTGACACATCATTCTTAGCTAAATTCAGAAGAGTATCTGCGTCAGCTTGTGAAAGCTTACCCGACTTCACTAAATCATTTAATTCTCCAGCCACATCTGCACTGCCGTCACCAGGACATAACACTGTACAATTTCCGGAAGAATCAGTTTGCCCTGAAGGATTGACTAATGTTGCAACTGCGCTTGAACCGCTGATTTGTGCTTGTTTAGAGGCTTGTGCATTCGCCTGCATTAACGCACGATAATATTCTGGAGAAAGCTCACCACCTGGAACAGATTGTAAATTCGAAGGCGCACCCGCGACCTTTGCCTGGCCTGCAAGATTAGCACCGCCTCCTAAATAACGGGCACCCACTACAACCACTGCCACTAGCGCTAAAATAGCAGAAAAAATAATTATCACTCTAGACTTTGCATCAGTTTTAGTGAAAATAGCAGGTAATTTAAAAGCCATCAGAAACCCTCTATCTTAAGTTCTATAGGATTCCCGTATTGAGATACTAAAACTGTAGAACTTTTTTGTATCTCATAAGCAAACATTCCATCGGGACTTACCATCCTGCCTATCCAACCTGGAGAAAGAACTGTAAGGCGAGATCGCAAATACATTTTATTGCCAAATAACCAAGCCTGACAATCGCCGCCGGTAACGGTTAAAAGCTTACTGCCAGGAGGTGCCACGCCATCTAGAATATTTAAGAGTAGCTGGTTTGCATTATCAGGCAGATTACTTCCTGCAGGTAAATCTTTAGCGTTAGGGCCCATACCTGGAACATGTATGTCAGATCTAAAATCCACAACACGTTGGCCAGCAACTAGCTCTAATGTAATCGGCGTCATTAAGCCAATTAACCTGACAACAATATTACTATCACCATAAGGAGAAACTGCCTGCACAAGTAAAACGTTACTCTTACCATCCCATTGTATGTTGGTAGCCTTAGGGTCACCTATATCGTAGGAAGCAATGGGCCAACCTTCACCTGTAGAATCCACAAAGACTAAAGAACTCACATACCCTTGTGCTAATCGTATCGCTGGCGGTGTAGCTCCAGGCGCCAAGTTCATCATGATAGTAGTCGAAACCGGTTTAGGAGGCACTGTAGGTGAAATAGCTGCAGCACGTTGTGAGCTATCAATTAATTGACGCAGCCTAACAACCTGTTTAGGTGTCAACGGAATATTTTGATGCATTAACGCATTAAAAGCAGTTTCTGCTTCAGGACCTCCGGATGGAATGCCTGGAGGAGCTGAGTTAAGCATAATTCTTTGTGAACGACGATAAGAAAGTGGGGCAGATTTTACAATAGGAACTTCATTGGTGTCTGACATTTCTGGCTGAGCTGGAATCACTCGTGTCGTGTTATTTGCCATCTCTCTCATTGGAGGAAGAGACGTAGGCGTCTCATCATTAACCCACTGCTGATAATGCCCAGCCCCTAACCTATTATTATCATCTAATGAGTCAGTGGATTCTGCTCGAATTGTCTGCCAACTCAATGACAAAAAAATCGCACAGATAACAGCTATGTTTTTAACGTATGCATTATCCATTCGCGCCAACCCGATCTCCTGAAGCTTTTGTTACAATAATATTATCAATAATAATTCCTGATAAATTATTTAACGTAGGTGCCCTTACGACTAACGCTTGCAACACTATTAGCGAAGTATATGACTTATCTACACCGCTGTAATTAATCTTAATAGGCATTTGTACCCACCAGCTATATTTTGCATCTATCAATCCTTGATTGATAATAACAGGTGCACCTGCAGCAGCTGCATTTACAAAAAGTTTTGAGCTCAGCAAGACAGGAAGATTGGCATACGTTGTGAGTATGTCTTGCAGCTTAGCCCGACCATTTTCCGTGTAATAAGGCTCTAACGCTTTTAATTGAACTGCATAATCTGTGAATCTAAATGTCAGTGATGCCGGTAAAGTTTCACTGACCCATTGTAACAAATCAGCGGTTTTCACATAGGGTTGATTTAATGGTATAGGCGGTAAAATACGCCATTCATTATCTGTGGCAAATGTTACAGGTGACGGCTTCAACAAAAATAAATATAACGAAGTAAGAACTAATAAAATAATAGCCGCAACTATCAATAGCAAGGCGGTAATTACTTTATAAAAGCCATCCCTATAGAAATCATTTCTTAGGTGGACTATATGCAGCTCATCCTCAGCCATTACCACCTCATTCAGCGAGCAGACCGTTATCCTAATTTCTGTTATGAATAGCTTTGAACTATATAACAGCCACTTGCAATTGTATAGTGCTGACGATGGATGCTTTCACAAATAAGAAACATGCACGAAATAACTTCCGCAATAGCGCCCAGTTGGTATGCATATTTTAATGAACTGACTAAGAAAAAAGGCACGCATAGATATTCTTATGTAAATTTTTTTTCGTATGAAGTTCGTTAAAAGATGTGTAGCAAATGAGATGCGAGCTACAGGCGTTATTTCGTGTACACTCCTAAGTTGTCGCACCCAAACCAGCCGGCGCTGCTCCCGCCAAATTATCAACCATCTGAACAATACCCAATCCTTTGTAACTTGATAAAGCATCTTGTCGTTGTATGATAACAGTAATGACATGCGGATTTTGAAAGTCAGACTTCTCGTTATACGGCGGCAAACTATAAGTGATTAACAATGGCATTTCGAATTTCCATGCATATATTCTTTCTTTCCCCAACGGTCCTTCTGCTGATAATTTAGGAGTACCTATTACTTTAGCAACCACTATCATTTTACGCTGCTTAAGGGCCACTAAGTTATTTGAAGCATCCAGCCCTTTCATATAATTTCGCCACCCATAATCAGTAAAATATTTTTGCGCATCCTGCATTTGAGAACGAAAATTAATAAAGTCATAAGAATAAGCCGACTCCACTGCAGCAACAGCCCACGCCGAAACATCTGCTGTCGTCATGTTTGGCTGCTGTGGTGGAATTTCACGAATTAATCTACCCACACTATCTGTCACAAAATAAAGAGGATGCGTTGGATGCTTAACAAGATAAGTTAACATCCACCCTAAAAGAGCAATAACAACTATTCCTAAAAAAAATACACCTAACAACCAATAATATTTTCTTCGATAAAATTCGTTACGCAACAAAATATGCGGTAATGCATCATATGTTTTTATTGAGTCAGACTGCATAACATTCCTTTAACAAATGTTTACAACATTTCAAATTTTTCAATTCCGATTCCATCAGGATTAATTTCTGTTGGAACCTTCACTATCCTTAGCACCACTAAAAAATTGCTGGTCTTGGATTCTTCTGCACTTTGATAAGTCACTAAAAAAGGAATTTGCACTCGCCAAGAATATCCGCTGCCCGGCAAATCACCTTGATTAGCAATAACAGGAGGTCCAGCTACCACACCGTTCACAAATAATTGACCTTTGGTAATACGAGTAATCACGTTTGCTACAGCAGCTTGGTAAGCTTCCCAACCTGCTTCAGTGAAATAGGGTTTTGCAACAAGCATTTCTTTATCATAATTCACAAAATCAAATGTGTAAGCGGCCACCGCTGCTTTACTTGCCCATGTCAGTATAGTGTTGGGTAACAAATTAGGCTCATTATAAGAGAGTAAGCCCATACGTTGTTCATCAGGTGCCACTGCATTAAAACGAGGTAATGGTCTATGAAAAACCTGATAAAGCACGAAACATGCTACTAACAAACCTATTGCTATAGAAATCATTAAAATAATAATAACTTTTTCGAAATAATCTCGATAAAAAATATTTTTATTTTCTGTGGGATCTACTCTTGGGCTAGTCATCTCTATCCCTCAATTAACGCATAGGTATCATAGGTATTATCTGGCCAGTACTCGTCGTTGCATAGTAATGAGGTGATGGATGCGTAACAACAAAATAAATAATACCCACTATTAACAATAAAATGATAATACATTCCACCATCAACCATTTTAAAACCATGTGATAACAATCACGATAAAAGTCACTCTGCAATCTTGCTATATCACTGCGTGTACCTATCATGGTATATGACTCCGCTATTGTTATTACACAGGTAACTTTTCAAATGTAATTTCAAGTCTGTAATTTGCTTCTGCGCCTACCTTGTCGATCAAATGTGCCCAGCCACATCCTACAGCGGTTACTAAACGAGTATCCGCGTGAGCACCTAAATACTTGACTACACTATCTGCTTGTTGTTGTGAAACCGCTTGCTCAACTTCAGGTGCTCCGCCCCCAGGAGTATAAGCGGTTACTTTAACCGACATGGTGGCATAGTTGCCTATCATTCTTGCCACTAAATTTAAAGTGGAATAAGCTTGTGGACGTATGCCTGAACTCACACCTACAAAAATTTGTTCTGAAGGCAGAACAATCATCACTTGGTCGCCTAAAATAAAAACTTTACCGCCCCTATTTTCTAACTGATCAAGGATACTACTCTGATGCTCAATAAACGCACCTAAAACACCGCCTAGCACCGCACCGCCCAACGCTCCGGGTAATACACCTGCTGACCCTGTTGTTACACCTCCAGCTACAGCACCGACCAAACTGCCGACTGCCGCGCCTTGCGCAATTTCTGAAGAATTTTTATAAGAATCGACTATATCAGTATTACCCGCATCAGAAGTTAATGAAGCCGTATGTTGGTAAGCTGTATCTACACTATTAGCTGCACCACGTGATATGTTAGAAGAAGCACATCCTTGCAATACACTGAGCATAGCCATCAAAAAACAAAATAAAAAAGAACGCTGCGCGGAGTTCATCTCTTAAAATCTTCCTTGTTATTATTGATCAAATACATTTTAATTTTGTACCAGCAATAAATTATTAGCTCTCTTCGCCAGAACTTCCCAATGTTTCAACATAATCACATAAATCTTTTACAGCAGAAACAACATCTTCTTCACTCTGTAACAAGCCATCTACGTAAGGAGGATAATCTGTTGCCATTTGCATATCTTTAATAATTTCGGACGTCACTGTTTGCGCTTGCGAACCGGGCTTACCCATCACTCTTTCTAATAATTCAACTTTATCTTTTACAAATGATTTTTGTATTAAGGGTTCAGAGAAGGAAGTAAATTTAGCACTGCCTACTAATTCTTTCACCTCATCAGGCAATGCGATTTTCGTAAAAATATTTAAACGTCCTGGCTCAACAACTGCCTCTTCTTCTACAGCAGCAAGCTCCCCTTCTCCTTCTGCTTCACCCTCAACATTATTGCGATTATGAAATGCCAATAATGCAGTAACGCCTCGCTCTATAGGATTCGTTTCAACATTTTCACTCATAGCAGTGGCAATAATTTTTAACTCCTCTGCTTCATCATTCACATCTTCAGCAAAAAAGAGTTCATTTGCCGCTAACAATGCCTCAAATCTATCTATCCTGGTCTCCAAGTCCATCAAGACTCTGCCTATAGGCGGCTCAACTTTCAAGAAATGATTTATACGAATACGCTCTACAGGAGATGGATTCGCGAAAAACATACGCGCACGAATAATTTTAGATTTGAAAAATATATGCGCCTCACCTTCACGCTGATCTTTTAAATCTTGAAGATCAATACGAGCACGCTTTTCTGTAGAAGCACTGCGGCTGTCCATATAATTATTTAAAATACTTTGTGAATTGGTCTGGAAAGAATCCACTTTTGTCACATACGATTCACCCGCAGTTTTAGAGAAAAATTCCCACGTTTCTTGCGGATCTTCTAATTTCATACAAATTTTAATGTTGGTGTTAGCACCGATAGATGCAGCTTCTTCTTTTGAAGCCTTTTGGAAAGCAGGTAAATCTTGTCCCGCAAAAATAACAGAGAACCCTAACGAACGCGCTTGTGCAGGAACAACCGCAAATCCTTTTACAGCATAATAACCATACTCATCCAAAATACACATGTAAGGTGTAGCTGCATTAGTAGGCTTACGCGTAATCACTTCTTTATATGTTCCTTCTACTGATTCACCTAGACCTGCCGCCATCATTGCCTTTAATGATGCAATAATAACTTTTCCTAATGCAGATAATTCATCAGGCGATTTTTCTAATGCGGGCAATAGCACAACGAGAATTCGACGATTTAATACGACGTCCTTCAAATCAACTTCCGCTAAATTAGTACGAATAATATGACCGTATGTATCTGCTAATGAACCAAATACACGAGTTAATTGCATGGTAATAAATCCATGCTGTTCTAACACTTGAGAACTTTGTTTACCTTTTTTTGAAGGATCATAACCCGGCAAGTTTTTTATATAGTTCACTATAGGTTCTAAAATAACGGTAGGTGCAGTCGCTAAGCTGACAGGTTCTTGATTATCGCGTATAAACATTTTATCAACGGCAATTGCCTCTAATCGTGTTAATTCAAAATAATTACGAATGGTATTTGCATCTAATAAAATTTGGCCTTGATCTCGCATGTAAACCAATACTTTCATAATAGATTCAACAAATACTATGGCACGGCCTTTCCACATATCACCATCACCACTTTGGCCGCCGGAATCCATCAAACTCACAACTAATTGTGTCAACATACTGGATGAACCATTACAAAATGGATTCATCGTATTCGATAAACGTTTCTCTTGCGCACCAACGATGTCTCGTGCACCTGTCATAAAATTAATTAAAAGCAAATCATCTTCACGGCCCATAAAGCGACACATTGAAAATACTTTTGCAAATAAACTGTTATCACCTTTACCATCAACATATAAAAATCCGCTGCCCTGCACGAGTGCATTAAATGCAATGGATGCTAACGCTTCAGTTTTACCACTACCGGTTGAACCAAAGATTAATACGTGTGTACGCATATCATCGTTATTAAACCAAAGCTCTTCGTTTGTTATTTTTCTATTTCCAAAAAAAGCAATGCCTCTCGCTTTACGAGGCTTAGCGGTTCCTGGTAAAGGATCATTGTAATCGGGAGCGCCAGAACGCAAAGGCATACGAAAGGGTAATTTAGATGGTCTGGTATATGCATAGAAAAAAACAAGTATAGCAACTAAGGTTATCACTTCATTCACAGCAGGAAGAAAATAAACAGCTATAGCAAAACTAAATAACAACGTTGCACTTTGTGCAGGGTCTTTAAAAAAGTCGACAATACGCATGCCTGTTGTACGTGTATCACGTAACAACAGCTGAGGAGACAGCTCATTTTGCTCATCTAAACCACGCTGCATATTTCCTCCAAGCACTTATCTAGGGCAGCATCATCGAGCGGGGTCCTGTCGTTGCAGATATCCCACGCCTACTCTTCATCTGGTTTATAAACAATTTCACTTAATGCTTTTTCTAAAGCATTCGTTGCTTCTTCTATCATGGGCACAATTAACGGTTTACCCATTTCTCTTTCTGCAACCCAATGCGCAAACACACCAGCTACTTCACAAAAAGGAGTTTGTCTACCTACTGTATTCAAGACATACCATAAACGGCGGTCCACAGGTTTTAACCACAAAAAATCTGCTGAGGCTTGCACACCATCAGTGCGTGCACCTACTAACATAGAGGCCATTACCGTTAGCACATAGGCATGCGAATTCACAATTTGCTGAACTAATTTAGTAGACTCATGTTTCTTACATAACTGATCTGTGCCACTAAAATTTAATTTTGTCGTGCAAGAAACATTTAACTGCTTAAGCATGTCCATCGCTTTGCCATCACCATTTAAGCGTGCTGCAAAAATAGCAAAAAGCGCTTTCATATGAGGAGGCAAACGCTGAGTACCCGCCCACAAAGGGCCTAACTGCGTCGCAAATATTTTATTCGCAATCCCGCGCTTTAATGTCACATCAATTTGATGCAAATCTTTGCGCGTCATGCCTTCTTGCATTGCACGTTTATGCTCAACTAATAAATTATTTTTCTTACAAAAAGCCATGGGAGCAAGCGCCATTGCCCATGGCCCTGTATCAATATTTGTTTTGACTAAATCGAGTTTAACAACTGGAGAAATTTGCGGCCAATTAACTTGTTCAGACGTGGCCAATGCTTTCATATCATAGGTACGTTTGAAGCTTCGAACTGAATTTGTGAAATAGACTGTGATGGCTAATATGACAATAATAGCTATGCAGGGATAAACTAAATAATTACCAACTTGTTCACCTAATTTTAATACTTCAGGAAACGTTATCTTATTGGCATTAGCAGACAATATGTCATAGCGAACCCCGTTCAAACTATCAGTAAAATAACTGATTAAACTGATTTCGAACAACTTGAGTTTAAAATAATAGGTGATTAAAACGTTTTTAAAAGCAAACCAAATAACAGCGATAGTGGCAAGAAACGCAACAGAAACCCATAAGATTCCAGCAGTTCCTTCACCTTGACCTTGTTGTGGTGCTGCAGCCATTATTCAATACCTTTTAAATGGCATCTTTTAAACTTTCCCCTCACCGATATATTGAATGAAGGGATCCGTGTAGTCAGGCAGCAACAAAGAATAATGCTATCCTTGTTGTTTTTCCTTAATTTCATCTAATGTTTTACAATCAATGCAAAGAGTGGCTGTAGGTCTAGCTTCTAAACGACGTAAACCAATTTCCACACCGCATACTTCACAATACCCGTATTCTTTATCTGTGAGCAACTGCAAAGCTTCTTCGATTTTTTTAAGAAGCTTACGTTCACGATCACGTGTACGTAATTCTAAACGAAATTCTTCTTCTTGGCTGGCTCTATCATTAGGGTCAGGATAATTGATTGCATCATCCTTCATGTGCGTCACAGTTCTGTCAGCACCTTCCATGATCTGTTGGCGTAAGAGTGTTAGCATTTTAGTAAAATGCTGGCGCATGGGGCCACTCATGTATTCCTCGCCCTTCTTCGGCTTAAAAGGACTCATACCTAATACTTCTAAACTCGGCTCTAATATATCTTTAATCGCCATGACATTCTCCTAACCTAACTTTTATTTTAGTACAAAAAACGCATCTATACCAAAAACACTCTCAAGAGGCAATTCCGTGGCCGGCAAATCGACTTACTGTAACTCGATCTAAACCTGCCAAATCTTGATACAGGCCTATCTGCTCATAACCCGCCTGACTTAATTGATCTTGCACTGCTTTTGCTTGCTGGTATCCATGCTCTAGTAAAAGGTATCCACCTGATTTCAATGAACCTCTAGCTTCACGGAGAATCTGTTGAATATCTTGTAAGCCCTCTTTTTGCGCAATTAACGCCATTAAAGGCTCAAAATCAGCAACCTGCTGCTCTAATTCTCTGTCCCCTTCTGCAATATAGGGTGGATTGCTAATGATGGCATCAAACCCCTGTCTGGGTAAAGCATTGCACCAAAAACCTTGAGAAAAGAATACATTAGCCAGCCCCAGACGTTTTGCATTTTCTTGTGCGACATCCAAAGCATCCTTCGAGAGGTCGGTGGCAAAAATCTGCCACAAGGGTCTTTCTTTGGCTATAGCTAATGCGATGGCTCCACTGCCTGTCCCTAAATCCGCAATCACTCTGGGTGTTTCTGCTGCAAATAACTCGAGTACTCGCTCAACCAATAGTTCAGTTTCATCTCGCGGAATGAGAACAGCCGGAGTCACTTTTAACTTAAGCGACCAAAATTCTTTATAGCCAACAAGATAAGCAATGGGTTCACCTTGAGAACGGCGCACTAATAATTGCTCAAAACTATCTTCTTGCGTTTCACTCAATACTTTTTCAGGCCAGGCATGAAGATAACTACGAGTCGCTTGCAAACTATGCCCTAATAAAATCTCTGCATCTAGCCGTGGACTTGCACTTGAGTGAGCAAGGACTTGATTACCCTTTTGCAAAGCACAAGCAATCGTTTGCGAAACTTGAGCATTATGCAACATCCCCTAATCTCCCATCTCTGCTAACAGATCTGCTTGATATTCTTGTGTTAAAGCGGCAACTACTGGCTCTAAGTGACCTTCCATAATATCAGGTAACTTATATAAAGTGAGATTAATTCTATGATCTGTTAAGCGGCCTTGAGGAAAATTGTAAGTACGAATACGCTCTGAACGATCTCCTGTACCCACTAAGTTACGGCGTGTTTCAGCTTGCTGTTGCTGTTGTTTAGAGCGCTCTGCAGCGAGCAGTCTCGCTTTCAATACAGACATTGCGCGCGCTTTATTTTTATGTTGTGAACGCTCATCCTGACATTCGATGACTGTTCCTGTAGGAATGTGCGTAATACGAATGGCTGAATCTGTTTTTTGAACGTGCTGTCCGCCTGCACCTGATGCACGAAAAGTATCTATGCGTAAATCAGCGGGATTAATTTCAATGCTTTCGACTTCATCGACTTCTGGCAAAACTGCAATCGTACAAGTGGACGTATGAATACGACCCTGTGCTTCTGTTTCAGGTACACGCTGCACTCTATGCACACCTGATTCAAATTTAAAACGTGAGTAAGCACCTTGACCTATAATACGTAAAATAATTTCTTTATAGCCGCCATGTTCACCATGACTTGCTGTAATCATTTCAACTTGCCAGCCTTGTGCTTCTGCATAGCGACTATACATGCGGTATAAATCGCCAGAAAAAATAGAGGCTTCATCACCGCCAGCGCCTGCTCTAATTTCTAAAAAAATATTATTATCATCATGAGGATCACGTGGTAATAATAAAATTTGCAAATCATCTTCTAATTTAATTAACTGTTCTTCTGATGTTTTTAATTCTTGTTCTGCAAGTTGCTGCATTTCTGGATCAGATTCATTTAATAATTCTTTTGCGCTCTCTATATCATGCAAACAATTTTCATGTGACTTAAATGCTCTTACAACAGGTTCGAGATGCGAATATTCTCGAGAATAATCGCGAAATTTTTCTTGGTTATTAATCACGCCTGCATCAGAAAGCAATGCGCTTAATTCTTCATGACGCTCAACTAATGACTGTAATTTTTTTTGTATAGATGGTTTCATGTTAACTCGGATTCAGAAATAGCAAATAATTGTTGCGCGAATTGCAAGACATCTAATCTGCCTTCTACACCTGCTTGACGCAATTGCACACTGGGAGAATGAAGTAATTTATTTGTAAAAGCGTAAGCAAAATTAGTTAATACTAAAATCGGATCTTCTCCACGCTCTAATTGTTTTGTTGCTTTAATCATTTCTAATCGACTGATATCTTCAATTTGATTGCGATATTTTCGTATCGTCAAAGACACTATATCTAGCGATGAAAGCCACGCGATAAAATCACGGCTTTTTTGTTGAATCACATCACGCGCTTTTTCAGCAGCGTGTTCACGCCCTTTTAAATTATGTTGAATAATACGTTTTAAATCATCTATGCATTGCAAAGAAACATTTTCTAATTCTGCAACAGCAGACTCAATATCGCGCGGCACTGCGATATCAATCATAGCAATAAATTTATTTTGACGTTTCTTCATGACATTCGACATCAACTTATGTGTCACGACTGGACTAGTGCTGCTCGTTGCAGAAATGACAATATCAACTGTTTCTAATGCTTTTGCTAGATCGGAAAAAATCATTGCCTCTATATCATGTTTTTTTGCTAAGACTTTAGCGTTCTCAAAACTACGATTGATAATAATAATTTTTTGTATAGCATGCGCTTTCAAATGACGAATCACTAAATCAACCGTATCACCAGCGCCAATAACTAAAGCTGCAGCTTGATTAAATGAAGTCACAATTTGTTTTGCAAGTCCAACAGCTGCTGATGCAACTGAAACAGGACATGCGCCTATGGCTGTATTGGAACGCACTTCTTTTGCCACTGCAAAAACTTGTTGAAATAAACGATTGAATAATCCACCCACTGCACCTGATGCACAGCTTTCTGAAAAAGCATCTTTCATTTGACCCAAAATTTGCGTCTCACCCAAAATCATAGAATCTAGACCGCATGCGACTTGCATAATATGCTGAACCGCTTCTTCATCACGATAAACATACAAAGCAGGCTCGATCTGATCACGCGTCAAATGATGCTGCAAACAAAACCAATCAATAATTTGTTCGACATCATCCGCATCACAATACACTTCTGAGCGATTGCAGGTCGATAAAATGACTGCTTCACGAACGAAGTCATAGGATAATAAATCACTTAGATAAAGCGCCAGCTTATCGAGGGAGAACACTGCCTGCTCTCGTAAGTCCAGAGCGGCTGTTTTATGATTTATTCCACAGGCTATGATAGGCATCAGACACGGGTATCCGGGGTTTTTTCAAAAGGTGGCCTATTTTATGTTAACTCACGCGAAAACCAAAGGTTTGTTTGTGTTTTGCTGCTATTCCGCAGTGGGCTATCCTATTTATTTTTTAAACCTCAAACAAGTTGTAGGTTGGGTTGAGTGCTTTTTACGAAACCCAACGTAACGTTATGTTGGGTTTCGTAA
>JARLJN010000163.1 GCA_031291255.1 Gammaproteobacteria bacterium | reverse complement strand
ATGTCATTTCATCAAGATCGATTCCTACAAATCGTATTTCTTTAATATTTTCTGGTAACTGTAAAGTGAGTAAATCAGCCATCATACCGCAGGGGATGGAGCAAACAACGCTGTTGGAAGTCATATGTTTTGTTAATAATGTTTGAAAAATACCAAAGCGTTCGCGGGTGGCGAGGATGACGGGAGCTTTCTCAAGTATAAATTTTTCAAGTGTAGAAGTGACTTGATGATTGTTGAAACCCAAAATAATATACCAAGTCCAATATCCACTGAGTGCGCCTTTGTTTTTAATTAAAAAACGTCCCAATTCAAACTCGCTTAATTCTTCTAAGGTTTTTAAAAAAGCGTCTCTTTTTTCAGGTTCAGATTCAAAATGTTTGCTAAGACGTTCATGAATTTTTTCCATTTCATGGGTTATTTCAGCTTTTGATAGTTTGTCTGAGCTTGAGTGTGTATGTGATAGAACAGGGCTGCGCATAAGTGACATGTTGATTCCTATAGGTATAAAAAAAGGCCTCTAAAATCAGAGGCCTGTCTTGTTAATTTGTGGGGCGGCGGGGATTTAGTTGGAGACCTAATTTCTTGATTATATTTATTTTATCCAATTCGAATTTTGTGAAATACCCCAAAAAGTACCCCTAAAAATTGGGTACTTGAAAATCAATTGAACCCGAGTCCCACCTGTTTATGTTCTCTGTTCCCGAACAAAGAACACTTGCGCTGTTCTATTTGCTATTCGCGATTCGCGAATTGCGAATAGGTATGCTAAACTTGAGAAAAGGCGAACAGGAGTATAGGGTATGCTGAAATCACAAGATATTGTAATACTTCTTAAAATATTTGCGATGATGACATTGGCAAAAGGCAGTTCTGACGAGTCAATGTCACAAAATAAACTTGCGACCCATTTGTGTATGAGCCCTTCCGAGGTCAATGCTGGAGTAGGGCGATTGGTTATGTCCGGGTTACTTGGGGAAATTTATAGAGATGATGTTTCATCACGTTCTGCAAAGAAGCGAATATTTTTACCAATCAAATCTGCGTGTGAAGAATGCTTAATTTCGGGTGTAAAATATTTCTTTCCCGTTCAGTTGGGTGCATATACTCGAGGCATTGCTACTAGCTATGCCGCTCCAATTTTTGAGAAACAAATTTTGGTGGGTAGTGATCCGATTCCTGTATGGCCTTATGCAGAAGGCGATAAACGTGGTTTAGCTTTAGAGCCTCTGTATCGTTCCGTCCCTGATTCCGTCACGCAATATCCAGACCAATTATTTTATGAATTGTTAATATTAATTGACGCTATTCGATCCGGACGTGTACGAGAACGCAATATAGCAATCAAATTGTTAAAGGAAAAACTTCACCAATGAATAGTAAGCATGCTAGGGCGGCATCTAATCTCGCTATGTTAGGTCAATATCATCGGTTTGAAAGTAAATTGAAAAAACAGGGAGTTAAGAAATCAATGGAAGATGATGTGATTTGTCGTTGGCATTATGACGATATTATTTTGGATGTTATGCCTACTAATGAAAAAATATTAGGCTTTGGTAATCGTTGGTACATGGATGCTATCGAGCATGCAATGACTCATCAAATTGTCGATGATCTTTTTATAAAATCAGTAACGGCACCTTATTTTTTAGCCACAAAGATAGGAAAAAAACGTGTCAGACCTAACACGTTTTCGTTTTACGTTTTAATAAATAAGATGTGGTTAAGAATTTGGGAGAAGGCGTTATTGATGTAGAGAATCAATTACTCTTGCGCTAATATTTTCTAAGATCTTTATCACATTTTCATACTCTAGCGCAGCAGTATCGTCATATACCATTGTTTCAATAAATTCTTGATATCGCTCTTTCCAAAGCGGTTTGTTTTTCAGTAATGTTAGTGATTGCTTAATTTCAGCACCTGGATCAATAGAATATTCAGGGTGTTGATTTTTGAATTGTTTTGCATCATTGGTGACAATTGCTTTGGCTAAAGTAAAAAAGTTAGCGTTAATTCTATCTGCTGATTTAATCGAGTTTAGGTCATAAACATGTCGTACTAATGTTGAATCGTCATGGTGACGCTTGCGTTCAATTGCTATGATTCGACGAGTGAGGCCAACCCATTTTTCAATAGCTGTTTCTTCTACTGAGACACACTGGGTTGATGATGGGGTAAATATAGTTGTGTTACTAATATTATCTTCAATAAGAGTTTTAACCGACAGTTCTTCAACGGCAAGACGAATATCTGATAGTGTAAATTCTAATAAAATATGTGGTCTTAGTCCTGTGTTAACAGGAAATGCAGAAGGATAATCAATTTCAATTTTTGAATACCGTCCTTCATTACGAACGATGGGGTCGCCAGTAATCAAGTTAGGTAGTATTAACTTTGATTTAATATAGAATCTGAATTCTTTTAATTCTTTCATGAGGCGAGCTTTACTGAAAGCGACATCCATTTTTTTAACTTGGATTTTAAAGTCAACATCTTCAGACATACGGTGAACAATTCTGTGTGCTTTTGCCAGACATGTACCACCGCAAAATACTAATCGGAAATATTCATTTTCAATGCCAGAAAGAGCATGGATGACTTGGGTGACGTAGTAATCTTTTTCAATTACAGCATCATTTAAATTAATGTGCTGACGTGTTACTGAAATTAATTCTATTAGGTCTTTTTTATTTAGCATTGATTTTTTTCTCAAATATTAACTCACTGTTTTTATAACCAATACGTCGACGGCAACGACTTTTAAGTTTCACGATGTTCCGCACGGGAACTTGGGTTGATCTGCCTTCGTTGTAATCCTTTTCTGCGCTGCCAGGCTCATATGCGACGCCTAAACACTTCAATGCTTCTCTGAGGGTAGAGTCAGTGCCGTTTTTGATGAGGGGAATGTCGGAGTATTTTGAGAGGTAGGCTTTAGCATAAATACCAGCGCCAATTTTTACTAGTTTTTTTTCTGCAATTAATTCATTTAACGCGCGGCTTATTTGTCGGTAGGAACCGAGGTCGTTGAAATCTTTGCGCAGCACTACGTTGCCACGAATTGCTTTTAGGCGGTTAAGGGCTTTGTACTCTATACTTTCTTGATATTTTACTCTCATGAGCAATATCGCCAATGTAGGACATATAATTAATTATAGCACATGTACGGGCATCGTCAATTTAGGACATATAAATTTTATAACTCACTGATATTATGAATAATTATAATAAAGTAATGAGTGATGGGTGATTTGACCCCAAACCCAGTTGATCGTATTGGAGAAGGGAACGGTGTCGAGTTATACAGATTTGGGCAACACGCCGGTTCATGTGACCCGTTTTCTTAAATCTGCTATAGTGATGAATGACACTATTTAAACATAGGAGTAAGGATGCTCATGTCTAAATTCAGTTCGTATATCGCTCTTATAGGTATTAGTCTACTCAGTTTTACTGCCTACTTAGATGTCACTATAGTCAGCACAGCCTTACCCGATATCCAAACCAGTTTGCATATGACGGTATCAGAATTGCAATGGGTTATGAATGCTTGTTTTCTCGGGGTGAGCGCATTTATGGCGAGCATGGGACGACTTGCTGATATTTACGGACGCCGTAAAGTTTTTTATATAGGCACGCTCATTTTTGGATTCGCGTCTATAAGTGCAGGACTGTCTTCTACAGCGATTTGGTTGATTTTATTCAGAGCCATTCAAGGAATCACAGCGGCAATTATTTTGCCGGTGGGTGTGGCGCTCATCAGTACTTTATTTAATAAGAATGATATAGCCAAAGCCATGGGTATTTTTGGCATAATTACAGGTGCGGGTCTCGCCTTAGGACCTGTGGTGGGCGGTGCGTTAGTGAGTGTATTTAGTTGGCCTGCTGTTTTCTTTGTCAATATTCCTTTTATCATCGTCGGGTTTGCCATGTGTTTTTTCACAGTGAAAGAATCCTATAGTCAAGCCAAAATGCAGATAGATTATTTAGGGATGATATTTTTAATACTCACCATTAGTTCACTTGTGTTTGCTATGGTTGAAGGTACGAATTACGGATGGGATTCACCACTCATTATTTGTAGTTTTTTACTTTTTATTGTGTCACTGATTTTCCTCATTGTTGTTGAAAAGAGAGTGTCAGATCCAATCATAGATGAAAGTTTATTTAAAAATCCTGCTTTTCTCACTACGGTATTTGTCTTTTTTGTCGCAGGTGGATTAATGGCGGTAATTTTATTTATCGACCCTTTATATCTACATTTAATTCTGAATAAAAGTATTTGGATGACGGGTATTTATTTATTTATTATTCCTTTAACCTCAATGTTAGCTTCCCCTTTTATTGGCAAGCTCAACCAACTCCAAGGACCGCGCAGGCTTATTATTTATTCGGCAATTTTGTTTATAGTCGCTTCGATTTTGCAAAGTTTATTTGACGCGGAATTTAATCTTGTTTGGATTCTTGTGGGTTTTATTTCATTTGGTTTAGCATGGTCGATCAGCTGCCAATCTCCTGCGATTTATATCGCGCAAATGATTAAGCAAGATCATATTAGCGTTGCCCTCGGCACTTTATACAGTTTTTGGAATATTGGCGCAGCGGTGTTATTAGCATTAGGTGCGAGCTTGTTTCACTTGAGTGTGCAGCAAAGTATTTCTCATCAATTAATCTCAGAAAATTTTGTTGTGGCCAATAGCGATCAAATAATTCTAAATCAATTTGTAAAACAACCAGATCAAATGTTAACGATCATCAACAAACTCTCTCTACCTCATGCGGAAATGAAAAATATTTTCACTCAAGCTTTCTTAAGTGGTATGCACGCTATGTTTTGGCCATTAATCGTTTTTTCAACTATCGTATTTTTAGCTTTTGTTTTACTAAAATCAAAGAAGGTGGTTAGGGGTGATAGACGGGTCAGATGAAATTTTGTGACTCTTCTTAAATCTTAACTAAAGAATAAAGAGTTTGAAGGTTTTATCTGACACGTTTTTTTTCGTTGTATTGCATTATCTGATATGAGGAATTACCTATGAATCTAAGCGCATCGATGAAGATAAAAATGTTCTATGTTGCATTAAGCCTATATTTGTTAGGTGCATCGCAGCTATCTTTTGCAAATAATAATCATTTGTTAACTGGCACATGGTCATCTGTCTGTGCAATCGGTGATGACGGCAAATTTTTGATTGAAACTTTCGTCTTTAAAAATAATTCAGCTCAGTATAGTGTGAAAAGCTACGAAGATACGACGTGTAAAAATTTATTATCGACCTTAGTGACTGAGCGTACCTTCACGCTTGGAGACTTAATTCCACATTCAGATAATATCAGGAAATTAAATTATATTTTTAAATCCGTTAGCATGAGTTTTTCAAATAAATCTTTAGTCACTACTGCAAATAGTGGATCTGGGTATTACGGGTTTAATAATTGGGTAATCAATCAAGCAAAAGATGTATCTGGTTTAAGAAAAACGAGCAAGAGTGACAAAGAGCATGCTAAAGGCGATCGATTTTATACGATAGTAAAAATCGATAAAAATAATCTGTACATGGGTGATTACGCTTCGGGTGACGGAGCTTCGGAAAAAACACGCCTTTCAAGTATTTATAAAGTTCCTTTTATTCGTCAGGATAACATCAACTAATTAATTTATTCCTGAGGTAATTATGAAAGCACAAGTCATTACACAATTTGGTGATCCATCTGTTTTTAAATTAATGGATGTAGATAAACCTATTCTTAAACCAGGACATGTTTTATTAAAAGTTTTTGCGACTTCAGTCAATCCCATCGATTGTAAGATTCGTAGTGGTGCTGTTTCTTCTGTTGCACCAGAATTTCCTGCAATTCTGCATGGTGATGTTGCGGGAATTATTGACGAAGTTGCAAGCGATGTTACAAATTTTAAAAAAGGTGATGAAGTATTTGGATATGCAGGTGGAGTGCGTGGTTTAAGTGGTGCTTTAGCAGAGTTTATGTTGGCTGATGCGAAATTATTAGCAAAAAAACCACAATCACTTTCCATGTTAGAAGCAGCAGCATTGCCTGTAGTAGGCATTACTGCTTGGAATGCGTTATTCAAAAGAGCGCATTTAGAAAAAAATCATTCTATTTTAATCCATGGTGGAGTGGGTGGCGTAGGGCATGTTGCAGTGCAGTTAGCTAGGTGGTGGGGCGCAAAAGTTTTTACAACAATTTTAAAAGAACAAGATATATCGTTAGCAAAAAAATTTGGTGCAGATGAAGTGATAAATGCAAAGGAAGAAGAGGTTGAACATTATATTCATCGCCTAACGAATGATAATGGATTTGATGTTGTGTTTGACACGGTAGGAGGCCCTAACCTTGATCGTTCTCTACTTGCATGTGCTGCGAATGGGAATGTGGTCACCACTGCTGCGAGATCTACGCACGACTTATCGCCTATGCATGACAAGGGATTAAGTTTACACGTGGTATTCGTATTACTTCCTTTGCTAAATGGTATTGGACGAGAAGCACACGGCCAGGCTTTATCTAAAATAGCTGAAGTTGCAGACCTTGGAAAATTAAAACCATTAATTGATAATCATCAGTTTAACTTAGAAGACGTAAGTGAAGCGCATGCATTGCTTGAGTCAGGCAAAGCAAATGGAAAAGTTGTTATTACTATTAATTAAGATAAAAAAATCATGGAGATATAAAAATGAAAAATAAATTATTCACAACACTATTAGTAGCAGTATTCAGTTTTTCAGTTATCCCCAGTGTGGGGTTCGCAGCAACGAAAATATCAATTTCAAAAGCTCTGACAGATTGCACTGCAGCAGGAAATAAAATTTCAGGAAAAACTGTTCAATCCGAATTAAAAAAACAAACCTCATTAATTGGTATGGCGTATTTAAATTACATTTATCAAAATGACACTCAGAATGAACACTTTTGTCAAAGTATGTTGTTGATGAATAGTCAGGTGCCAGAGGGGACTAATAATCCTTACATACATTTATTTGATATTGAAATGGCAGGAAAAACTATGCCAGTATTGGAAGATGTCCAAATGTCTTTTGATTATTCTATTGGGCGAACTAACCCGCCTGTGAATAAAGTGCAACACTCTGTTGATAAGATTCAAGCTGCACTTAAACAATCTTAATTGCTTGACGAGATAGAGGAATTAGATGAAGTCTCATGACTCTTCTAAGTTATTACTTGCGAAGTTTAGTTTGAAGGTTGCATCTGACCCCGTTGTTTCCGTTGTTTTTAGGTGTGGAAGAAAAAGTTGATTTTAATGGCTTTGAGGATATAAAAAAACGATTTGAAACGGAGTGGAGAGAAATTCATGACAACTATCAAAAGCAAAAATGATAGGAAATCATCTTTAAAGGTGAAAATGGGTTCTGTCGAGGAATTTTTCTCAACTGTGGAATCTGTCATGCGCAGAGCAGATAAAAACGAACTCGTAAAACCACAAGTTAGAACGTTATCTTTTGAAGACCCCATGGAAATGCTTCACTTTTTAAGCACGGCTAAATTAAAACTTATTCGTAGAATTCGTCAACATCCCGATTCTATATCAAATTTAGCTAAAGATACTCATCGCAAAGTTTCCGCCGTGACCCGTGATGTTAATGAGCTTGAAAAAGTGGGTATTGTGAAAACACATAGCGTAGTTAACCCCGGTCATGGTAGGCATAAGATAATTGAATTAACTGCAACTAACTTAAAACTAGAGGCTTCAATTTGACGGAGGTATTGCTGCGCTTACGAATTATCATAACGTCAGATTATATTTGATATTATCTAACGTTTGCTAATCTACGCATCAGTATATCACCCTTGACTCCTTCACGAGGTGACATGTCATTGCGATCAGAACCACTATCTAGTTTCTGTTGATCATCGATAGGCGTAGCAACATTACGAGCTGGATGAGGGTTTTTATGTGTAAATAATCCTAATCGCTGATCCACTCTTAAAGCACTATTTTGTACCCAAGACTCATTTCTACGATCTCGCTCTTCTACAGAAGCTGGGCGATTGGTTGTGGAAGTCATCAACGTATAATAGTTTAAAGCAAAGGCGGCTCCTAGCATTAATACGTTAAACAGCTTTTCTTGTGGAATATCAATACCACTGTAAGTGTAAATTTTTTCTAACAGGCCGACTTGAATGCAAGCAAATACAAGAGCAAGCATGTGCGGTTCGCGTTTTAACGTTTCCCACATTATACTGTATTGTCTTATAGTCCTTCTTATTTCAAGAGAAAGCATACTGGCAAACATGCCCGATTGGTATTGGTCTTTTAATGCTTCCCATCCTATACTGAATTCTGCTCTAATATTTCTTATGTCCCTCAAAAAATCTCTACTAAATTTCTCCCACTCAGCTTTTAATAATTCTTTAAATACATGACCAACACCAACGAGGATCATAGAAAGAAAAGATAAAAAACGGTTCTGAGCATAAGCCTCTGCTGTTGTAGCAATCATAAGACGAGTCATCTCGACCAATAGTGCAATTGATTGAAGTGGCGCTAATGCCGTAATATAAGTAACCATAATTGAAGATGTCACAAGGATAATCTTAAGCGACTCGTCAAGATTACTAATTTCTATTTTTCCCAGCTGTGTCTCTAGGCTATTCATTAAGCTTTCACTTATTATCATGCACGCTCTTACAATTTTACTCAGCCTACTGTCCAGAGCAAAAAGTATGGAACCTTCGGCAAAGTGGAATGCCTCAAAATTTTCATCTGCAAAGCTGGCACTACTTCTTCTAAAACCTCCCATACCCTCAAACCTAGGAAATCGTTGATGTATTGGAGAAAGCGGCATAATCTCTTGCCCTGTTTCATCGAATAATTGTAACGTACGACGAGGTAACTGTGGTGTGCCCCTGAAATCTCGATATCTGCTTGCTAGTGCTTCAGGTGTTAAAAATATACTTTGCCCCTCATGCATAACCAACCCGCTACCGGCAGGGGCGCCTAATAAGCGTGGGATACTACGATGATACGTAAGTTTTTGGAGTGGAGTTAATTGCCCGTTGATATGCTCATTCAGTTTGTCTAAAGAAGTGAAAGTAAAATGCTTCGCTAATCTGTCTTCTAAACCCGGATTAGAAAAATCAAAATCGTCTGGCAGTCGCATAGTAACTAACAATGTAACTAGGTTTTTTCGCATATGTTGAAGAAAAACTTTTTTAACTTCGGCTTTATCACGAGTGATAAGATAGTTGCTAGCCTTAACTGTTTCTCGGATGACATCCGCCAAATACTTACCCACGGTATTTTTTGAGAGAGACTGTGCTTCTATAGAGTGAGGGCATTGGCATGTCGATAATAAAGCTTCATATTTCCCCGCATTTGGCGAACAGCTATTAATTTGGCCAATTTTAGCACAATAAATAGCTATTACAATCAGTATCTGCCAGTATTTGCCAAAACTCCGTATTTTTATGGGTGCAATTCGGGTCCTTTTTACGGAAGATAATAGTCGTTTTTTGGGGTATTGGATGGCTCATCTTTGATCAATCGTAAGTCAATAAGGCCAATCGCGGAGAGAAAATAACTATTAAATTCAGCAAGTTGTTTTTAGGCATAGAGGTTGAATTTGAATGACTTAGCCGAGCGGCCTATAACTCAGAACCCGCCGTCTTTTTGAAAAAACTCTTTAAAAATCAATAACTTGGTGGAGGCGGCGGGAATTGAACCCGCGTCCGCAAGTCCTCTACCTTTGGATCTACATGTGTAGCCGTATCATTTAAATTCGCGGCTCATCCCCTGACCGGCAAGGTGATTAAGCAACTAGCCCTATTGCTTTAGCAACGCGGCCTCGGGCAGGCTTTGTTGCGAGCTTGTAAGATATGACCCCTCGTGTTTACTTACGTAAACACCCACCCGTACAAGCACAGATGGTGAGAGGTGCTATGCGGCCTTACTAGGCAGCGATTGCAACTACTTCGCGAGCGGAGTAGTTACGATCATTAGCAGAGTTGCGGTTTTTGGCAACTATAAGTTTGTAACATATTTTACGAGGTGAGTTACCTCCTCGACATGCACCTTGGGCTTTGCAACCGACGTCGAAGCCAGGTCGCCCCCATCTTTCAGTATAGCATAAGATTAGAAAGAGGATGAATATTAGCCAACAAGTTCTTGAGTAGCAAGGGTTTTTATGGTTTCTATGGCTAATTCAATCGAAGTAGGCATTTTCTTAGATTGATCATAATGTTGGAGGTCTCCAACGACATCTAAAATAGCACCAGACAGCACACACTGCTGGGGTGAGCCGTTGCGGGATTTCAATTGATGGTTATAGATTTGCGATTGAACGAATAAAGTGGCTGTTTCCATTTCGCTGGCTAAAACGCCTGCTCGTATTAATAAATCAATGTAGGCTTTGTTATCATTACTGAGTGGGTTTGCGCCAAATTCTCGTGAGTATAATGAGCTTTTGCAATGAAGTATGCCTGTGTGTAGTTGATCGGATAGACCTAATTTTGCAGCCGCTAACAAAATAGAAGAGGTTAATTCAAGTGATGCAATAGCCGGGAACTCAATGGGAGCGTAATGACATGCTGTGCTGCCATCACGCACGGAAGCCTGAGCATTGATTAAATCACCGACTTTCACCAAATTAGGCTGTAATGAGCCCGCTGAGCCTATGCGTAAAAAACGTTTTGCACCTAAATGAAATAATTCATGCAATATAATTTCTGTGCTGGGACAGCCCATGCCTGTTGAAACAACAGCTACATCAATAGGGTGTCCAACACAAGACAATGTGCCTAGATAAAGATTGTGTCCGCGAGAGTGGGATTTGACTGTGACATTTTCAAAATGATCGGCAATTTCTTGCGCGCGTCCATCAGAGCCGGGTAAAAGAATGTAACGTCCTATCTCTTCATTACCTTGTAAATCATCTTCTGTTGCATTTAAATGTTCTGCTTTAAAGTGTTTCTTGAACATGTTTGAATATTTCCAGGAGTTAGTAGTCTTTTGCTAGACGCTGTTTTTGTCGCTGCCAGTCGCGCTCTTTCTCATCGGCGCGTTTGTCATGTTGTTTTTTACCTTTAGCTAACGCAATTTCTAACTTGACGTGGTTCTTGCTCCAGTGCAAATTGAGAGGAATCAAGGTATAGCCTTTGCGTTCCACACTACCTATCAGTTTGCTGAGTTCTTTTTCGTGGAGTAATAGCTTACGTGTGCGTGTTGGATCTGGGTTGATATGGGTGGAGGCAGTTAATAAGGGTGTGATGTTGGCGCCGAGTAAATAGGCCTCGCCATTTTTTAAAATGACATAACTTTGGTCTAATTGAACACGCCCTGCACGCAGGCTTTTGACCTCCCAACCTTCTAGTACTATGCCGGCTTCAAAGCGATCTTCCATGGAATATTCATGGTGGGCTTTGCGATTTAGGGCAATTGTTTGATTTGATTTCTGTTTATCACTCATGGGGCGCAGTATAATACCAAATTATCTCGATGTCATTCTTGGATAGGCTGAATTTGAAATATGACGATAATAAAACGCAGTGCTCTTGTAGGGTATTCCGCAAGACAGATGTTTGAATTGGTAAACAATGTAGATGATTACCCTCGATTTTTGCCTTGGTGCAGCGAAAGTCACATTATCACCAATAAAACCGATGAAATTGAGGCTGAGCTGACGATAAGCTGGGCGGGAATGAATAAAAGTTTTATTACCCGTAACAGTTTGCAACCCTATGAGCGTATGGATATCACATTGGTCTCAGGGCCGTTTCATAAGCTGCAAGGTCATTGGCAATTTCTTGCGTTAAATCACAAAGCTTGCAAAGTTTGTTTAGAGTTGGAATTTGAATTTGCTGGAAGCATGCTGGATAAGGTATTTCAGCCCATTTTCAATCATATTGCAAATACTCTGGTGGATTCATTTTGTAAAAGGGCAGTGACTATTTATGGGCAAAGTTAACCAGTTTTTAGTTGAGGTTGCGTATGCTGGTACTTCGCAACAGCACATATTGGCAGTCACTGCTGAGCCTGGCTGCACCATAGAAACAGCGATAGAGCGTTCCGGTATTTTAGAATTGTATCCTGAGATTGATTTAACGCAGCAGAAAGTGGGGATTTTTAGTCAATTAAAGCAGCTTAATGATACTGTGCAAGCAGGGGATAGAGTTGAGATTTATAGGCCCTTGACTATAGATCCTAAAGAGGCGCGCAAGCGCAGGGCCAAATCTAAACCTTAACGAATGAATGGAGAGTACATATTGCCTTTGATGTCTTCCACGCGCTCATTATGAAAGCGTATTGTGAGATATTTTTCTGTGATGGCACCATAACCTGGTTTGTAGGTATAAACATAATCTGAGCGACTGGCCTCAAAAACGTTTGCTAATATTGGAGTGCCTAGTATTCCTTCAACTTGCGCTCTAGACATGCCTTTATGAATTTTTTCAACTTGTGCCGTTGTAATGGCATTGCCTTGTTCTATATCCATTCTGTGAACTTGCAAATAGGAGCAAGCCGTTAAAGAAGCTAGCAGGACTAAGCTTATTAATATCTTGTACATCGTTATTCTTCCCATACGATTATGTGGCGGCTATGATAACTGGTTCACGTCTATTTTGGTATATGTTATAACAGTTAGAATGTTTTTAAGTCATTAAGGGTGAGTGGGTTGGATAATTCAGATTTAAAAAAAGCAGGCCTAAAAATCACGTTGCCTCGCATGAAAATTTTACAGATTTTAGAGAGCGCGCCTGAGCATCATCTTAGTGCAGAAGATGTTTATCGCATCTTATTGGAGTCAGGTGATGATATAGGGTTAGCAACAGTTTATAGAGTCTTAACTCAGTTTGAGGAAGCGGCTTTAGTAGTGAGACACAATTTTGAAGGCGGACATTCAGTATTCGAGTTAGATAATGGCCCTCATCATGATCATTTGGTTTGTGTGAAATGTGGTCGTGTCGAAGAATTTGTAGACGCTGTTATAGAAGAACGGCAGCAAGATATTGCAAAGCAATCCGGATATGTCATAACAGACCATAGTCTAAATATTTATGGCATTTGTAAAGCTTGTCAATAGCCCACTTATTTTGGTTTAAATTTAAACATAGTTTGGCCAGCTGTTGAAATTTACTACCGTGATAAATTTTTTAATATTAATTCATGATACAATTAATCCTAACTAACCAATTCTATATCGCAATAAAGGATCGGCTCTATGAGTGATAATCCTATTATGCGTATTCTAGTGGCTGATGACAGCATTGAAGTTCAGAAATATTTTGAAGCTATTTTATCAACTGAATATTTTGAAAAAACTCAAAAAAAACTTGCAGAAAATACCTCAGATAATCCTCATTCTTTATCCTTGCCAGATTTTCAAGTGGACATGGTCTCACAAGGTGAAGAGGCTTTAGCAAAAGTTAAAGCCTCTTTAGCAGATAACAATCCTTATGCATTAGCATTTATTGATATACACATGCCTCCTGGTATAGATGGAATAGAGACAATAAAAAATATTTGGGCACTTGATCCTACTATTCAAGTGGTGATATGCACAGGTTTTTCAGATTATACATGGGAAGAGGCGGTTAGACATTTAGGAAAAGTTGAAAGTCTGATGATTTTAAAAAAACCTTTTGATGCGTTTATTATACGTCAGCTTGCATTTACGCTTACAAAAAAATGGGAATTAATGCGTGAGAGTCAAGAGTACACAGAGAATCTTGAAGCAGGAATTATTGAGCGTACCAAGAAATTGCAAGCATCACTTTCTATTGCGAGAGGAACGCTGGAAGCGTCTGCAAATGGAATTTTAGTGATAGATGATCAAGGCATGATTCTTGATTATAATAATAAGCTCATTGAAATGTGGGATGTCACGCATTTAATTGCAGAAAAAAAATCCGCTCATTTGTTATTAGAATATATTTCTACTCAGTTAGAAAATACAGAACAGTTTTTAAGGCTCATCAACAAATTATCTAGTTCTGCTGAATTAATTAAAGTAGCTACGTGGAAAACCAGAGATGGACGTGTGTTTGAATGTTATTCGCAACCTTATAAATTAAATGAAAAAGTGATAGGACGTATTTGGAGTTTTCAAGATATAACGGCTAGAGCAAAGCTAGAAGAACAATTAAAACATCAAGCAACTCATGATGTTTTAACTGGGTTACCAAACCGCATTTTATTAATGGATAGGATAAAATCACTGATCAACCGCGGCATACGTTATGGAACAACATTCGGTTTGATAATGATAGATTTAGATAATTTTAAATTAGTGAATGATAGTTTAGGTCATGTAGTAGGTGACGAATTATTAGTGGCATCAGCATTACGCATGCAAGATAGTTTGCGCGAAGAAGATACGTGTGCTCGATTGGGGGGTGATGAGTTCGTAGTCGTTGTTTCTACCACTCATAGTTATGATGTTGGGCGCGTTGCAACAAAATTGTTAGTTGATTTTGCTAAACCATTTAGGTTATTGAATCATGATGTGAAAGTGGAAGTCAGTTTGGGGATTAGTGTTTTCCCCGTTGATGGTCAAGAGATAGATGATTTATTAAATAAAGCAGACTCCGCGATGTATCGTGCTAAGTCATTGGGCGGTAATCAATTTCAATATTATACGCAAGAAATTGGTAAATTAAGTTTAGATAAAATAGAAAAAGAAAAAGAATTGCGACAAGCGTTGTTGAATGATGAATTTATTTTAGTGTACCAACCTCAAGTAGAAGCGCAATCTGAAAAGATAGTCGCTGTTGAGGCCTTGATAAGATGGCAGCATCCTAGAAAAGGTTTGATTCTACCGTTAGATTTTCTTCACAATGCAGAGGAAGCCGGACTCATATTCCCCATAGGCGAGTGGGTCTTAAGAACTGCATGTCAGCAAAATAAGCTTTGGCAAGAAGCGGGTTTTGCACCTATGCGTGTTGCAGTTAACATTGCAAATTTACAATTTCAAAATCCCAATCTTGTTCAAATTGTTAAGGCTACGTTAAATGAAGTTGGGCTTGATCCTAAGTATCTTGAATTGGAACTATCTGAAAGTGTATTGAGTGAAAGTCATTATTTGACTGACGCTATGCATGAGTTGAAAGAGCTAGGCGTGAATATTGCTGTTGATCATTTTGGTGCAAGTTATTCTACGCTAAATCATCAGGGTGATACTTCAGTGGGTCGCTTGAAAATAGGACGTTCGTTTGTTCAAAGCATTAATAATAATAAAGGCGATGAAGGTATCATACAGGCTCTTATTACAATGGCGAATGCACTAAATTTACCTGTGGTGGCAGAAGGTGTGGAAACAAAAGAACAATTAGATTTCTTAAAATTAACAAATTGTAATGAAATTCAAGGCTATTATTTTAGTAAGCCCATGAGTGCGGAAGACTTAGAAAACGAACTTAAAAAAAATAGTTAAGCTTTTTTATTGAGAGACTGAGAGTGTTCATCTAACTGTGTCAGCATAAATTATCTCAGCTCCAAATTTAAACGCCCATCAAAATAAATTTGTAGTTGAGAAATTATCAGCGCCCAATTGTGCATGGGTTGGTTCCATTTTTCT
>JARLJN010000162.1 GCA_031291255.1 Gammaproteobacteria bacterium | reverse complement strand
TATCACAGCGGCTCATCCAATGAACAAAGAACACTATATATCCTTTGTCGCATTTGCAACCGGTGATCGTGTACAGCTTATTAAGCAGTATCCCGAATGGGATATGCAGCTTAGGATACCCAAAAGAGGTCATGGAATGCTTATTTGGTACTGTACAAGGCACCGATTATATTATCAGATAATATAAAGGTGTTATAGGTATGAAATTTATTGTTTTTAATGGAAGTCCTGCGGCAGCGGGTAGTAATACCAATGTAATTGCACAGGCTTTTTTAAGCGGAGCAAAGCGAGCAGGTTATGAAATGGCAACTTCCCATTGAACGCACAAGGAGCGTATGTCTGAGCATAAATGTTCTATGGAAGGGATTAAATCGGAAGTGCAAACGCATGGCGACCAAGGCTACGATGAAAGCAATAGTGGGTTAATACACAGGTTGAAGTTAAGGTCAGCCTAGATGATGGTGAGACATGGACTAGGCATATGATCAGCATGGGTGATGTTCTTCTGTAGTGCAATCGCTGATTGCCAAAGGTCTTGCTATGAGCAAGTAAATCGCCACACAGTAAATACCAACTCTGATTTTGAGAGTTGTAAGGTCTTCTACTAAACTTTTTACCAGATCGTTTTTTGGACGGTCTGTTTTTTGTTGTTAATACCCCGCAACAATTCTGACAACGGAGGAATCGTTATCGAGCATTCTTTGTATTATTTCGGATTATATTTGTTATCTTGGGAGGGAATGCAAGAATAAGGTGGAAAGTATCTTTATAGATGGATTACGCGTGGTGTTCACTCGGAGAAGCTTGTCAGAATCTTATGATAGCGATGCAAAACGTAGCTTCTTGACCAAAGAAACGTGTTTGGAAATAGCGGTACGGATATAATGCGTAATAAAAGGAGAAAAAGTATGATTGAATTAATTAAGGTTGCGAAGAGTTTTAATTCGGCTGTAAAAGCAGTTGATAATATTGACTTGAAGGTAAATAATGGGGAAATTTTTGGGTTTTTAGGACCAAATGGTGCAGGAAAAACGACGACCATAAAAATGATGACCGGTATTTTGGCCCCTGACAACGGGAGTATTTTGATTGATGGTCTAGACATTGCCAAAGATCCTTTAAAAGCTAAAAAACAGTTTGGTTTTGTTCCAGATAGCCCCAATATGTTTTTAAGACTTAAAGGAATTGAATACCTTAACTTTATGTCAGATATTTACGATGTTCCGACCAAGGAGAGAAAAGAAACAATCGAAATGTTGAGCAATCGCTTTGAAATGACGAAAGCTTTAGGAGATCAAATTCAGAGTTATTCGCACGGGATGCGTCAGAAGATAATCATTATCGGTGTTCTTATTCATAACCCTTCGGTGTGGATCATGGATGAACCAATGACGGGACTCGATCCCAGGGCTGCCTTTACCCTAAAAGAAATGATGCGTGAGCATGCAGACAAAGGAAATACCGTTATCTTTTCAACG
>JARLJN010000161.1 GCA_031291255.1 Gammaproteobacteria bacterium | reverse complement strand
TTTACGGAGATTGGTGGAGTTAAAGGATTGATAGAACATGGCATTTTTGCTGAAGAATCACAAATAACTGATTTACTTTCTTTTCTTTCATCACAAGTGTGTCCATATGAATGTTTTGACGGTTTGTTTGAGGACTTAGCCGAAAGGGGTTACACCGATCATCAATTTCAATCAGTTTTTGACTTGGGTCTTATTGAGTATAAAGAAAAAATGATGGATTATAGTTTTCCTGGTAAACCTGCCGATTTGGATGTGTTTGGGTGGTTTGAATTAACTCAAATGGGGCAGAAGGTTCTTAATAAAAACTGTCCGGTTTTACTATAAAGGTTGGCACCATAAATGGTTTAATTTTGATAAAGAGTTGATAGGTCATATTATATCATGTCCATTGAGATAATACTGAAATATAGCATAATCGCTATCAGTAACAATGATTAAAATAACAGACTAAACATGTCATCTGCTATTGAATCTGGTTTATTTGAGTATGTAGAATCGATTATTAAAGGTCAGTTAAATGGTACAGTGCGTACAAATACTTACAGTACCTGCTAAGAATTATCTTTGATTCTAGCACGTTATTTGGTGTTCGCTTGGGTGAATCTTTGATTATCTTTAAGTTAATGATTTGATTAGATACATTAACCGTTGAGCCTCCGAAAATGGTGACACATTGGGTATTGTTTGACCATTCTTAAAAAACTTACCAAAAGATTTATATAGTTGTTTTAAACGGTCAAAACATATAGTATATAAGGAGAAATGTTTTCTCTTTCTGTTTTGAGTATTTGTAGACATAAGAGTGTTAAGGTTTGGTTGGTTTTTTCCTTCTATTTGCAATTGAGCCTTAGCATTTTTTAAACGAACTACTTGAAATTGAGTTTTAAAATGGTTAAGAATTGTTAATAAAAGAGTTGAAAATATGGTAAAGAGTAATACGATGAGCATTTATGAAATTGAACATTTGGTTTTAGAATATTTAGAAAATTATCCACGTAGCAGCATTGAAGAGATTGCTAATGGAATTGGTTACAGTTATTCCGCAATATACAAGCTGGTTGAGGGTCGCAAGAACAGTCGTAGTCTAGTAGGTCTTGTAAATACTGGTGTAATAAAGGCTTTACCTGGAATTAACTGTGATACAGGTCGCTTAGTTTGGTGTTATGAATTGGTGGTTTAAATGACTACAATAGTAGTACCGTCTGCTGCGGAAAAGTCTGATGTAGCTTTCATGATCAGAGCTATTAGAACTAACATGTTTTTGAATCAGTATGAATCTCAGAAATTATACGATGAGTTTCTAATAGCTGATCCATTGACTAGGATGAATATGCTGGATACAGTATATCAAGCTAGCAAGTCTAGGGATCTCGTATATGCTCAAATTCTTAAGAAGAAGTTGAACAGATAATGGATCTAACAAACTATATTAGATTTCTTGAATTGTTAAAATGGAACTATTCTAAAGATCGTCTGTTGGTGTTCTTAAGACGTAAATCTTCAAAGAGATATATTCATCGTAGGTAAAATGCATGTAATTATAAAGGACTTAAAGAGTCAGAAAGCGTATTTAAAGCATCGTTACAAGCTTGATGCTGGCTTAATCTGTCAGGTTTATTTAATGTCTAAATATTTTAGTTATCTGTTCAAGTCAGAAAAGGAAATTGATGTGCTGGTTCCCAGCTTATTGGTAGTCTTGCAATTGAATAGTGATAATATAGATTTATTTAAAGAGATTAGTTATCTATCAAGGGTTTTCTGTATAGATGGTGACATGAATCGATGGCAACTAAAAATGTATACGAACATTGAAAAATTGCTTGACAGGTGTGCTGTAATTGATCTATAATTATAAGGTTTTTTATTATATTAATAGCAAAATAACAATAAAGTTAATTTATAAAAAACGATTATAAGAATCAGTTAAATTTAGAAAAGAGAAAAAACATAAGAGTTATACCCATGTCAGTGCTTCGACTCACTGACATAGGTTAGAAATCGAGAAAAAATTCAGGATTTCAGTTGTCTTTTTCCAAACTGACAATTGTCCTTTGTAATATTAATAATTAACTCAAAATTAACTCAAAGGCTAACTGATACTGAATTCTCTTTTTGATTCAAATGCTCTTCATGTTTTTGACATGGAGAAATTAAATGTTAAATCTGGTTAGTGAAGAAAAAAACCTATCCTGCTTCTCTAAGGAGAGTGCCACGGAAAATTCTACGCAATTCAATCCACAGCTTACGGTTTTATCAAAATATGATTTCACTATTCCTGGCATGGGTCATGCTCCGGCATATTGTGAAAAGCCATATGTGAATGGTATAGCTGATGATGGTAGTGGGGCACATGTGATGTTTACTAGATGTAAAAAGATGTCGTGCCCTGACTGTTATGATCTTTGGAGATTGCAACAGGTGTTCAAGTATACTGTAATGCTTGAAGCATATGCTAAACATTCTGGCATGCGTCCATGTAGAGGTAGTTATTCGATTAATCCTAAACAGGAGTTCACTTTAGATGATATTAGAAAATTCATTCGGAATGGAAAAGATAGACTGCGGTATCAAGGAATGGATGCAGGAGTAACATGGTTTCATTTTTTAAGAGTAGATCCTTTTAAAAAGAGGGTTATACGGAAAATTATAGGGAATCATGGTAGTGCTGGTGACTGGAATTTCATTAGGAATGAAGACAATATAGAGGTATTTAACAAGCATTGCTCAACTAAGGTGAAGACCTGGTATGATTATGTTTGTGTAGGGCCTCATGCTCATTTTATAGCTTTTCCTGGTGATGCAATTGTTACTGGTGACAGTAAGGGAAAGATTGTAATTAAAAAAGATCATTGGAAAAAAGATGGTGTTGATATTTGGGAGCTAAAAGGTACTGAAGATGTTTTTAGATTCGTTATGTATTTGAGTTCTCATGTAACGCAGCTTAATAATGGTTCTAAATCTCGTTTTAAACCATTTAAACCATTTGGAGCACTGGATAAGGTAAATTTATTAGATCTAGTGACACCGGATGAATTGAGGGAAATACAGGCTAATGTTCTCGAACTTATTAATCGTATGAGGACGCAGAAGTTTGACATTAAGGACGGTGACTTGGTTTATGCTACTGATGATCAGAAGGATAAGGTTAATTTCATTCCATTGTCAGATTTTAGATACAGTTCTTTAATTGGACAGATCAATGCTAAAAACTTGATTGAGTATGTAACTAGAAATTGTCCAGAGAATGCTGCATATCTGGCATACTTGATTAAGCTGTATAATTATGTCCTGGCTTCTAAAGATGTTCCGTTTAAGTTCAGAAGGTTGTTTTTAACTGCTTTTGAATGTACTAGTGAAGGTATGCCAGAGTTTGTTAAAGATATGGATGATCGGAATCCGGTAAAGCAGATGTTTATCAACGGATTAAGAGATCCACCTGATACGTTTACCTTTTACTTTAACAATTATTTAAAAGATAAGGAGCAGCAATATAAGGATCGATTTAAACCTGCTACTAAGTTTAGTGCAGATAATTCATTAGATAAACCTGACATCGTTAGTCTTTGTACTGAACAAAGGATAAAGGATGAACGGTTTGTTAAACCTGATATTAAGATTGATGATGCATTTATAGCAGCCATAGAAAAGAAGTTCTTAAAGCTGAATTCTGAGTCTATAAAACATGCTGTGGCTTAGTGATAGAAGTATCAATTGATCATGCTATTTTTTCTTGTTCGGTAGTCAGCAGATTTACATTTACCTGAACAGAACTTTGCTCTGGGATTAATGGCTGTAAAGGGGTTTTTACAATAAGCACATGTTTTTTGACTTGAATCTGCTTGAGTTCCATTTTCAATTATTAGAACTTTACTTTCAATAACTTGAGTTTTCACAGTAATACGGAATATATCAGGATCAATAGCCATTATCTTTTCAAAGATTGCTTTTTGAGCTATTTGACTTATGTTCAATGTTTCGTAAGGATGTTTAAGGTTGAATTCAGTAATTGCACTTTTCAGTTCATCCGGTAATGATATCATCATTTTAGCTGTCACTGTAATCACCTGTATTAGTATATAATGATATGTAATAATATATAGCTATCAATATTGTGATATTTTAAGATATGTCAATCCATGTTAATATATCTTAACAAATATTAATACATACTGGTAAAGAAAAGGTTTATATAGACAGTTCAACATATTAAAAGATGGTAAAATTATACAAGGTGAAAAACGTATGCAATGTAATTATTTAGGTTCAAAGTCGGTATCGATCAATCTTAATGAATGTGTAGCTGGGCCAGGTGTCTATGAGACAGATGAAGCTGTAAGAAAAAGTTATTGTAAAGACTCAACTTTTAGAAGCTGTCCAAGATACGTTGCAGCATTAGAAATAAACAAATCAAATGCATCGATTATTGAATCTGACAAAACTAAAAAGTAGAATGTGTCTCTGGGTATTGGATTCCAGGAATCTGGTGAGTGCCATTTTAAAAAATAAATGGTAACATACTCTTTACCCTATTCGTTGTCTCTGGTTCAATGGAATTCCTATCATCCGTATGAGTGCCATTCGATACTTGCTCTAAGGGCTTTTAATGGTATCTCATCAGAGATACCTTTAAATTGCCTTTAGAGCAACTAATTGGCACTCATACGGATATGGGGTTCTGGAATCAGTTGATTTCACTAAAAAGTGCCTAATATTGCTTTTTGTGCAAACGAATTTGGGTGACTGTCTGGTACAGATGCTGGGGATTACTGATGGGGAGGGTATCCGTAACTGTTTTTGGTTATGTTAGTTTGTATTTGTAACTTTGAAGCATTTAGTTACATCAATACTGTTTTAATAAAACCTCATGTTTTAATGCTAAAAAGATTTGTTTAAGAGCTTATATCAAGTTAAGACAAGTAAAAAGCATTAGGTATTATGATAAAACCTCATGTTTTCAAGATAAATTAGTTGGTCATATACTTTTGAGTTTACAAAATTGATATACTAACGTTTTATGTAACTGTTGATGGTCTAACATTCAGAAAAACTAAAAATTGGTAGGTTGAAGAATGACGGAAGAATTTGGATTGGATACTATACTTCATCAAAGGATTATCGATAAATGCATGCCTCGTTACAAAGATGGTCAGTTTTTCGATGCTGCATATAGATCGATGAACCAAGTAGAACTTGCACTTAAAGAGAAATCTGGGATTGGAAAAAGATTGTGTGGTATAAAGTTAGTCAAGGCAGTTTTCGGATCTGAACAAAATATACATTTGATAATTCCTTTAGCAGATGACCTCCAAAAAGATGCATTGAAATTATTTGAAAGTGCATTTGCGTATTACAGAAATTATACAGCTCACCAAGATGATAAAATTAATAACGTAAGTTGTATCAGGATTATGGTGTTAGCTAGTGAACTACTAGATCTTATAGGAGCTTCAGCTATTAGCTTTACGGAGATTGGTGGAGTTAAAGGATTGATAGAACATGGCATTTTTGCTGAAGAATCACAAATAACTGATTTACTTTCTTTTCTTTCATCACAAGTGTGTCCATATGAATGTTTTGATGGTTTGTTTGAGGACTTAGCCGAAAGAGGTTTCACCGATCATCAATATCAGTCAGTTTTTGACTTAGGTCTTATTGAGTACAAAGATAAAATGGTGGATTATAGTTTGCCTGGTAAACCTATAGATTTGGATACGTTTGGGTGGTTCGAATTGACTCCAATAGGGCATAAGGTTCTTAATAAGAATAAGAATATTTGAAATACTGGGAGTTTTTGTCTTACGTCTGTTATTATGAATGACAATCACTTACATCTATATCTGTTTTGTCTGTTGATGAATAATAACTTCCTAAACCTAATCCTCTTCCACTCTCTAATTTTGCACATACTGATACATCTGGATTTTGTATCCCTGATTCTTGCGCCACTGCTTTGGATGCTATTATTATGTCAGCTATGTCATTATTAAGGTCTTCACTGTTTGGGACACTATCAAGAGTAAAATCAACTAAAAACGTACCACCATTCTCTGATGGAATAAAGGCAACTGTTACCTCTTTTGAACCAGAATATTGTTCCACATATCCAATTAGTTCATTTCTTTTGCTTTCAGATAACTGCATTGTCGTTGTCGACGCTGGAGTTGATTTTGGTGTTGGCGTCGGCGTAGGTGCAAATGTCGAGATAGGAGT
>JARLJN010000160.1 GCA_031291255.1 Gammaproteobacteria bacterium | reverse complement strand
GTAACCTAGAACCTCGCCTCCAAACTTATCAGCCATGCATTTCGTCAATGCCGCTGTTAACGTTGTCTTACCATGATCTACGTGGCCTATGGTGCCTACGTTTAAATGGGGCTTATTTCGTTCAAATACTGCTTTTGCCATACCAGCACTCCTTTTCAATCTTTTAGTTTAGTTACTTAACACTAATTTTATCTACTGGAGCCCACAACCGGATTTGAACCGGTGACCTCTTCCTTACCAAGGAAGTGCTCTACCGACTGAGCTATGTGGGCTTTCCTTAAATATTAAACAACTTTAATAAACTTCTAATTTTTTATAATTACACAAAAACTGGAGCGGGTGATGGGAATCGAACCCACGCTATCAGTTTGGAAAACTGAAGTTCTACCATTGAACTACACCCGCATTCAGATATAACATAAGGTAAAAGACAAACAGTGAATCTAACTCAATACAAGTTATAACTAGTTGTATTTATTTAAATTCTATATATATCCTCTGACTTATATCTTCTTATGTGGAGGGGGTAGGATTCGAACCTACGAAAGCTGAGCTGGCAGATTTACAGTCTGCTCCCTTTAGCCACTCGGGAACCCCTCCCGTAAAAATTGAGTTCTGAATTCTCCTTCAGCGAGGCATATATGTCAATAGATTACTACTCATGACAATAAGATAATTTTGAACTGTCACGTATAACCTATTGTTACTGTTAAATTAGTTTATTGAAGCTGGCGGTCGGAATCGAACCGACGACCTACTGATTACAAATCAGTTGCTCTACCGACTGAGCTACGCCAGCATGTTAGTATGATCAAAATCTGGTGGCCAATTCTATGCAATTAATATTTTTATAGCAATGAAAATATTACTTTATTTCATTTTTATAGCCGTCTTAAAACATACCTCTAATTTAAGAAGGTCTTTGAGCTGTTTTATTATAAATTCACTATCTTCATTATTAGCGACAATATCGCATTTCGACGTTGGTTGTTCATAATTTAAGTCGATAATCCTTGCGTATTCATTATTTATTTCACTTTTTAACTTAGCAAGCCGTTGCCCTCGATTTTCTAAATTTGCCTCAATACAAATAAAATGAGCTTCGGGAAAGCTTAATCTAAGACTTTGTCTATTAGCCTCTTTATAAAGTGCTTGAGCAACAACTATATTAGCGTACTTAGACTTTAATAAGCTTATATGCTCAATCATTAAATTAACCAGTTGATTACGCATCTGAGGGGTAAAAGGCTGTTTTAGTTTAATGCATTCCAGCATCTCTGATGTTAGTGCTTCATCAGCATCCCAAAAATAAAAATCAAAATATTCTGCAAGAATATTTCCTACAAAATTTTTCCCTGCACCAATTTTGCCGAATAAAACTATCAGGTTACTCATTTCAACCCATATTCATGAAAATAAAAGTTAACACAATATATTTAGATTAAAAAAAACCCCCGCCCAAATAAATTGAGCGAGGGTTAAGAATAAAAGCCTGGCGATGACCTACTTTCGCATAGTTTGAACTACACTATCATCGGCGCGGAGCAGTTTCACTTCTGAGTTCGAGATGGGATCAGGT
>JARLJN010000159.1 GCA_031291255.1 Gammaproteobacteria bacterium | reverse complement strand
GTAACCTAGAACCTCGCCTCCAAACTTATCAGCCATGCATTTCGTCAATGCCGCTGTTAACGTTGTCTTACCATGATCTACGTGGCCTATGGTGCCTACGTTTAAATGGGGCTTATTTCGTTCAAATACTGCTTTTGCCATGTTTGATATCCTCTCAATTAATCTTTAATTATAAAAGTGTTAAGCACTCTTACTCATAATTTGTTCTGTTATACTTGCAGGAGCTTCACTGTACTTTGAAAACTCCATGGTATATGTAGCTCGACCTTGTGACATAGAGCGAACGTCCGTAGCATAACCAAACATTTCTCCTAATGGTACTTCGGCTCGAATTACTCTACCTGTAGGTGAGTCATCCATACCTTGTAAAATTCCTCTACGTCTATTTAAGTCACCCATTACATCCCCCATATATTCTTCGGGGGTTACAACTTCAACTTTCATAATAGGTTCAAGTAAAACAGGTTTAGCTTTTTTAGCACCTTCTTTAAATGCCATTGAGCCAGCAATTTTAAAGGACATTTCATTAGAATCAACGTCATGGTATGAACCATCAAAAACTGTTACTTTAACATCAACAACAGGGAAACCAGCGATAACACCATTTTCCATTTGTTCTTTGATGCCTTTATCTATAGGTGCTATAAACTCTCTAGGAATCACGCCGCCAACAATTTCGTTAACAAACTCATAACCTGACCCTGGTTCTTTAGGCTCCATACGAATCCAAACGTGGCCATATTGACCCTTACCACCCGATTGTTTTACATACTTGCCTTCTTGCTCCACCTTATTTCGAATGGTCTCGCGATATGCAACCTGCGGTTTACCCACATTTGCATCAACACTAAACTCACGCTTCATACGATCAACAATAATTTCTAAGTGCAACTCACCCATACCTTGAATAATTGTTTGACCTGATTCTTCATCTGTATGCACGCGGAAAGATGGATCCTCTTGTGCTAACTTACCTAAAGCGATCCCCATTTTTTCTTGATCTGCTTTTGTTTTTGGTTCTACTGCTACAGCAATTACAGGCTCAGGGAAAACCATACGCTCTAATATAATTACATCTTCTGTAGAGCATAAAGTATCTCCAGTGGACACTTTTTTAAGGCCTACTGCAGCTGCGATATCACCAGCTTGTACTTCTTTAATTTCTTGTCTGTTATTAGCATGCATTTGTAAAAGACGGCCGATACGCTCATCTTTATCTTTTATTGGGTTATAAACGGTATCCCCAGACTTTAATACTCCAGAATACACACGGAAATATGTCAAAGTCCCAACATATGGATCTGTTGCAATCTTAAATGCTAAAGCTGAAAAAGGCTCTGTATCAACAGGGTGTCTTTCAACAGGAGTTGCATTAGCGTCATCTTTAGTACCTGTTACAGCTGGCACATCAGCAGGCGATGGTAAATATTCAATCACACCGTCTAGTAGGGCTTGAACACCTTTATTTTTAAAAGCAGATCCGCAAACCATAGGAATAATTTCATTTTTAATAGTACGGATACGTAAACCGCGCTTAATTTCAGCTTCAGTCAACTCACCATGCTCAAGATATTTATCCATTAGCTCTTCAGATGCTTCAGCTGCGGCTTCTACCATCTTCTCACGCCATGACTGACATTCTTCTAGCATTTCTGGCGCAATTTCTCTGGCTTCATATGTCATGCCTTTATTTTCTTCATTCCAATAAATGCTTTTCATACGAACAAGATCAACAACACCTTCAAAATTTTCTTCAGCACCAATTGGTAACTGAATCGGAACTGGATTAGCACCCAAACGCGATTTTATTTGACCAACTACACGCAAGAAATCTGCGCCAGCTCTATCCATTTTATTCACAAAGCCAACTCTTGGAACACCATATCTATTTGCTTGACGCCATACAGTTTCCGTTTGCGGCTCTACACCACTAACAGCACATAAAACAGCACATGCGCCATCAAGCACACGTAAGGATCGTTCTACTTCAATCGTAAAATCTACGTGCCCTGGAGTATCAATGATATTAATACGGTGCTGAGGATACTGCTTGTCCATACCATACCAGAAACAAGTGGTTGCAGCAGACGTGATAGTTATTCCACGCTCTTGTTCTTGCTCCATCCAATCCATAACGGCTGCGCCTTCATGGACCTCACCAATTTTGTGAGATACACCTGTGTAGTAAAGAACTCGCTCTGTTGTTGTTGTTTTACCAGCATCAATATGAGCCATAATGCCGATATTTCTATAGTGTTCTATGGGTGTGGCGCGTGTCACTGTTATTACCCCTTATTACCAACGGTAGTGTGCAAATGCTTGGTTTGCTTTAGCCATTCTATGCATATCATCACGTATCTTAACTGCTGTGCCACGACCTTCATGTGCATCCATAAGCTCAGCTGCTAATCGTAAAACCATAGTTTTCTCAGAACGACCCTTAGCTGCTTTTATAACCCAACGCATTGCTAGAGCTAATCCTCTATCAATAGCAACCTCAATAGGAACTTGATAAGTTGCACCGCCGACTCTACGAGATTTCACTTCTACAGTAGGGCGAACATTATTTAATGCTTTATCCAACAAATCTAAACCTTCTTTATTTGAAGCGGGTTTCAATTTTGTTGCACTACCACCAGAAGTACCACGTCCTTCAGAGTCACCATCGGATCCGTCTTTCTTACCGCTGTGCTTATCTTTATTTAGGCGTTTACTGACTTCAGTAAGTGCATCATAAACAATATTCTCAGCTAAAGACTTTTTGCCTCTACGCATAACAACATTAATAAATTTTGCTAATCTATCACTATTGTAAAGTGGATCTGGCAAAACTTCTCTTTTTACCGCTGCTTTTCTTCTTGGCATTGCTTCATTTTCCCATCAATACTTGGTCATATATGAATTAACTAATTCTATTCTTTAGGTTTTTTTGCGCCGTATTTAGAACGGCCTCTACGTCTTGCTGAGACGCCAGCAGTATCCAGGCTTCCACGTACAACGTGATAACGGACACCAGGTAAATCTTTTACTCTCCCGCCTCGTATTAAAACTACAGAGTGCTCTTGAAGGTTATGCCCTTCACCACCAATATATGTGGTTACTTCTGCACCATTTGTCAAACGAACACGAGCGACCTTACGCAACGCTGAGTTAGGTTTTTTTGGTGTGGTCGTATATACACGTGTACACACACCGCGTTTTTGTGGACAACCATTCAATGCAGGCACGGTTGATTTAACAATTTTTGGGGCTCGTGGTTTTCGCACAAGTTGATTTATTGTTGGCATTCCTAAAACTCCAGCCTTATAAACATAGTTATATCCAAAAAAATAAAGTAGCTTCACCGCCTCTAACTTCTTAGGAGGAGGCGCGATTCTAAAAAGGACTACGTGGGATGTCAAGTCTAGTTAGCAGTTATCTTAATAACAACCGTGTTTTTTTTTGAAAATGTCTACTTTAATTGATTTATTATCAAATTTGACAACAAAAATACAATAGGTGTTCTAAAAAACAAGGGACTAGCTATACTCAAATTACCTCGCTACTAAATTTTATACTTAATACACTTTCACCTGAATAACCTTTTTAACTTAATAGTTACCCAGGTGAAATGGTTCTTATTGCCCGTCAATGATATCTTCATTGGAGGCTTTGCGATGCTTTTTCACTCTTCTTGCTGCATGATATGCCAAACCTGTACCAGCAGGAACTAAACGCCCTACTATTACATTTTCTTTTAAACCTCTTAGTTCATCCGCTTTTCCATTAACTGCAGCCTCAGTTAGAACCCTGGTAGTTTCTTGAAACGATGCAGCGGATATAAATGATTCAGTGGCTAATGATGCTTTCGTTATACCTAAGAGTATAGGTTCAAAACGAGCAGTTACCTTACTGCTGTCTTTGCTAAGATTTCGATTCTCTTCACGCAAGTTCGTATATTCCACTTGCTCACCCTTCAAGAAACTACTATCTCCAGCGTGGGCAACAATAACCTTACGAAGCATTTGGCGAATAATAACCTCAATGTGCTTATCGTTAATTTTAACACCTTGCAAACGATATACATCTTGCACTTCATTCACTATGAAGTTAGCCAATGCATTTGTGCCTAGCAGACGTAAAATATCATGTGGATTCAATGACCCGTCTGCAATAACTTCACCTTTCTCTACATGTTCACCTTCGAAGACACTAACATGCCGCCACTTAGGAATAAGCTCTTCATGAACTTCTCCTGTTAAGGATGTAATTATCAGTCTACGCTTACCCTTAGTCTCTTTTCCGAAGCTGATTATACCAGAAGTTTCAGCTAAAATCGCAGGATCTTTAGGTCTTCTTGCTTCGAATAAATCCGCAACGCGTGGCAGACCACCGGTAATATCACGTGTTTTCGAAGTTTCTTGTGGAATACGGGCTAAAACGTCCCCGACTTTCACTCTGGCGCCATCTTCAAAATTAACAATCGCATCTGGAGGTAAGAAATATTGCGCAGTTAAGTTCGTACCAGCTAGATATAAATCTTCACCTTTTTCATCGACTAATTTGATCATAGGCTTAAGCTCTTTACCGCTTACGCCACGTTGTTTAGGATCTGAAATAACTATACTAGAAAGGCCTGTCATTTCATCGGTTTGACGATTCATTGTCACGCCGTCGACCATATCAGCAAACTTAATACGACCAGCTACTTCAGTGATCACAGGATGACTATGAGGATCCCAATTCGCTACAATTTGTCCAGCATCGACTTTAGAGCCGTCCGCTACAGATAACTCCGCACCGTATGGAATTTTGTATCTTTCGCGCTCACGTCCATGCTCATCAACAACTGCAAATTCTCCTGAACGTGACACCGCTACATAGCGTCCACTATGATGTTGCACTATCTTAACGTTATGAAGTTTAACCTTACCAGTCATCTTAACTTGCACATTATTAGCAGCGGTTGCTCGAGATGCAGCACCACCGATGTGGAAGGTTCTCATTGTTAACTGTGTACCTGGTTCACCAATTGATTGGGCAGCGATTACACCTACTGCTTCCCCTATGTTAACTCGGTGTCCACGAGCTAGATCCCGCCCATAACAAGCGGAACAAATGCCATATCGTGATTCGCACGTAATTGGGGAGCGAACAAACACTTGGTCAATAGTGGCTTCCTCTAATCGAATTACCCAATTTTCATCAAGCAACGTACCTACAGGGGCAATAACTTCACCGCTTGTAGGATCAACCACATCTAAGGCTACCAGTCTACCTAATACACGCTCATGTAAAGGCTCTACAACGTCACCACCCTCAATAAGAGGCGTCATCGTCACACCTTGACTAGTACCACAATCTTCTTCAGTAATAACCAGATCTTGTGCTACATCAACTAAACGACGAGTTAAGTACCCGGAATTTGCGGTTTTCAACGCTGTATCCGCGAGACCTTTTCGAGCACCGTGAGTGGAGATAAAATACTGTAATACATTCAAACCTTCTCTAAAGTTTGCTGTAATAGGTGTTTCAATAATGGAGCCGTCTGGCTTAGCCATCAATCCCCGCATACCAGCTAACTGACGAATCTGAGCAGCTGAGCCCCGCGCTCCTGAGTCAGCCATCATATAGATAGAATTAAATGACTCTTGACGTACTTTTTGTCCTTTTGAATCCTTAGTCATCTCTGTAGATAACTGTGTCATCATTGCTTTAGCGACTAAGTCATTGGTTCTTGACCAAATATCGACCACTTTATTGTAACGTTCGCCTTGAGTAACAAGTCCGGAAGAATATTGCGCTTGAATCTTACTTACTTCTTCCTCTGCTTGAGCAACAATATCTCCCTTATCTTTAGGTATTACTAAGTCATCGATACCTATAGAAACGCCTGATTTTGTAGCGTAATGGAAACCCATATACATAAGCTGATCGGCAAAAATGACAGTCGCTTTCAAACCTACATTTCTATAACACACGTTAATAAGTCCAGAAATAGACTTTTTAGTCATGGCGCAATTAACTAAATCAAACGACAATCCTTTAGGCAACAACTCAGATAACAATGCACGCCCTACTGATGTTTCTACTAAACGTATATTTTCTTTAAAACCACCAGTCTCGTTATGTAGATATTCTTTGATTCTAACTTTTATTTTTGCATGCAGCTCAACCAACTTACCTTCATAAGCTCTATGAATTTCGTTTACGTCTGTGAAAATCATCCCCTCACCACGAGCATTGATGCTAGTACGAGTCAAATAATACAGACCCAAAACTACGTCTTGAGAAGGTACAATAATAGGTTCTCCATTTGCAGGAGAAAGAATATTATTAGTGGACATCATTAATGAACGAGCTTCTAACTGAGCCTCTAGAGATAGAGGAATATGAACAGCCATTTGATCGCCGTCAAAGTCAGCATTGTAAGCGGTACATACTAATGGATGTAGCTGAATCGCTTTACCTTCAATAAGGGTAGGTTCAAACGCTTGAATACCTAATCTATGCAGTGTTGGTGCACGATTGAGTAATACAGGGTGTTCACGAATAACTTGTTCTAAAATATCCCAAACAGCTGGATCTTCACGGTCAACCATTTTTTTAGCCGCTTTAATAGTCGAAGCTAAACCTTGAAACTGTAATCGACTAAATATAAAAGGCTTAAATAATTCTAACGCCATCTTTTTTGGTAAACCGCATTGATGTAGCCTTAATGTAGGACCCACAACAATCACGGAACGACCTGAATAATCAACTCGCTTACCTAAAAGGTTTTGACGGAAACGCCCTTGCTTACCTTTGATCATATCAGCTAATGATTTTAATGGGCGTTTATTCGAGCCTGTAATTGCTCTTCCACGTCGGCCATTATCCAACAATGCATCGACAGATTCTTGCAACATACGCTTTTCATTACGTACTATAATATCTGGGGCATTTAAATCTAATAATCGCTTCAACCGGTTATTTCTATTAATTACGCGACGATATAAATCATTAAGATCAGATGTCGCAAATCTTCCACCATCTAGCGGTACTAATGGACGTAAATCTGGTGGTAAAACAGGCAACACAGTTAAAACCATCCACTCTGGCTTATTGCCGGAAGAAAGAAAAGCTTCCATGAGTTTTAGGCGTTTAGTATATTTCTTAAGTTTAGCCTCAGAAGTGGTATTCCCGATCTCTTCACGAATTTTAGCAATTTCTGATTCTAAATCTAAAGCACGTAATAGTTCTTGGACAGCATCTGCTCCCATACGAGCATCAAATTCGTCACCATATTCTTCAATAGCGTCATAATAAGCTTCTTCGGAAAGTAACTGCCCTCTGTCTAATTGAGTCATGCCTGGATCAATAACTACATAAGCTTCAAAATATAAAACCCTTTCGATATCGCGTAATGTAATATCAAGTAGCAACCCAATTCTTGAAGGTAATGAACGTAAAAACCAGATATGCGCAATAGGGCTTGCTAATTCAATATGCCCCATACGCTCACGTCGTACTTTTGACAAAGTAACTTCCACACCGCATTTTTCACAAACCACACCACGATGCTTCAGACGCTTATATTTACCACATAAACATTCATAGTCTTTAACTGGACCAAATATTTTTGCACAAAACAAGCCATCTCTTTCAGGTTTGAAAGTACGATAGTTTATTGTCTCTGGTTTCTTCACTTCACCATATGACCACGAACGGATCATATCCGGAGATGCAAGACCAATATGAATCGCATCAAACTCTTCTAACTGTGTTTGCTGCTTTACCAGATTCAGTAAATCTCTCAAGGCTATTCCCCCTCATTGCAATCAGTTAATACATTGCCACCTACAAACTAAATTATTTAGATTGTGGAAAGCAGCAATGTCTTAGTACTAAATTCTCGCTGGAGTTATTCTCATCATTAAAAAATGAGAATAACTATTATTTGTTCGTCTTACTCAAGCTCAATATTAATCGCTAACGAACGAATTTCTTTAATCAATACATTGAATGCTTCCGGCATACTCGATTCCATATAATGATCGCTATTAACAATGTTTTTATACATTTTAGTACGACCACCAACGTCATCTGATTTGACTGTAAGCATTTCTTGTAAGGTATAAGCAGCACCATATGCTTCCAGAGCCCAAACTTCCATTTCACCAAATCGTTGGCCACCAAATTGCGCCTTACCACCTAATGGTTGCTGAGTAACCAAGCTATAAGAACCAGTAGAACGAGCATGCATTTTATCGTCAACCAAGTGATTAAGTTTCATCATATACATGTAACCTACCGTCACTGGCCTTTCAAACATGTCGCCGGTACGTCCATTATAAAGACGAGTTTGGCCATTTTCAGGTAAGTCAGCTAGCTTTAACATAGCCTTAATTTCTTCTTCGCTTGCTCCATCAAATACAGGAGTAGCCATAGGAACTCCGCCACGAAGATTAAGCGCCAAGCTTTGCAACTCTTCATCTGATAAACTTGCTAAGTTCTCTTTATGTGTTTCTGTGTTATAAACAGATCCCAAAAAGGTTCTAAGATTTTTAACAGACTCATGTGCGTCTATCATTTTCCCGATTTTATGTCCTAAGCCTTTCGCAGCCCAACCTAAATGGGTTTCTAAAACCTGCCCAATGTTCATACGAGAAGGTACGCCTAAAGGATTTAAAACGATATCTACTGGGGTACCATCCGCCATATAAGGCATATCTTCCACAGGAACAATCGTGGATATTACCCCTTTGTTACCGTGGCGGCCTGCCATTTTATCACCAGGCTGTACACGACGTTTTACGGCCATATAAACTTTAACAATCTTCAAAACTCCAGGCGCTAGATCATCACCTTGAGTGATCTTATTTCGCTTAGCGTCAAATGCTTTTTCAAATTCAAGACGCTCTTGCTTTAACTGTTTAGCTGCAGCTTCTAACTGATTATTCACACCCTCTTCACGCAAGTGAATTTCAAACCATTTATCACGAGGTATTTCTGCTAAATTAACTTTAGTTAATTTAGTTCCTTTCTTTAATTTTGAATGTCCACCCTCTGCGGTTTTATTTATCAACAGCTTTTCTATACGTTGGAAAATATCATTTTCACGTATGCGCAATTCATCTGTTAAATCTCGTTTAGCTTTATCTAATTCACCTTTTTCGATATCAATAACGCGGACATCTTTTTCTACGCCTTCTCTGATAAAGACCTGTACGTCAATAACAGTACCTTCCATACCAGTAGGTACTCGTAAAGATGTGTCTTTAACATCAGATGCTTTTTCACCGAAAATAGCGCGTAAAAGCTTTTCTTCCGGGGTAAGTTGCGTTTCACCTTTAGGTGTAACTTTTCCTACTAAAATATCGCCAGATTTCACTTCTGCGCCTATATAAACAATCCCGCAATCGTCTAATTTAGAGAGAGCGCTTTCGCCTACATTTGGTATATCTGAAGTAATTTCTTCAACACCTAATTTTGTATCACGAGCTACACAAGTTAATTCTTCAATATGAATACTTGTAAATCGATCTTCTTGCACAACACGCTCTGAGATAAGTATGGAATCTTCAAAGTTATATCCATTCCACGGCATGAATGCGACCAATAAGTTTTGGCCTAATGCCAACTCACCTAAATCGGTAGACTGACCATCAGCTAACACATCACCTCGCGCAATGGTATCTCCAATTTGCACTAAAGGTTTTTGGTTTATACAAGTATCTTGGTTTGTACGTGTGTATTTTGTTAAATTATAAATATCTACGCCAGTCTTGCCTGATTCTGCTTCTTTATCATTTACACGTATTACTATACGTGACGCATCAACATAATCGACAATCCCACCGCGTTTCGCAACTTCAGTCACACCCGAATCTTTAGCAACTATTCGCTCCATCCCTGTACCAACCAAAGGTTTCTCAGTTTTGAGAGTAGGAACAGCTTGGCGTTGCATGTTAGATCCCATCAACGCACGGTTAGCGTCATCATGTTCTAAAAATGGAATCAATGCCGCAGCAACAGACACAATTTGCTTTGGTGACACATCCATGAATTGGACGCGTTCTGGAGTCGTTAATGTGAATTCATCTTTATGACGAACTTGCACCAATGCATCAGTTAATTTTCCTTTAGTGTCTGTAGTTGCACTTGCTTGTGCAATAACATAATCACCTTCTTCAATTGCAGATAGAAAAACTACCTCGTCTGTTAAGCGGCTATTCACAACTTTTCTATACGGCGTTTCTAAAAAACCAAATGAGTTAGTACGAGCATAAACTGCAAGAGAGTTAATTAATCCAATATTTGGTCCTTCAGGTGTTTCAATAGGACAAACTCTACCATAATGAGTAGGATGAACGTCACGCACTTCAAAACTAGCTCTTTCACGAGTAAGACCACCAGGCCCGAGCGCAGAAACACGCCTTTTATGAGTGATTTCAGATAATGGATTATTTTGATCCATAAATTGAGAAAGTTGACTTGATCCAAAAAATTCTCTAATGGCCGCTGTAATTGGCTTAGCATTAATTAAATCTTGCGGCATCAAGTTTTCTGATTCTGAAAGACTTAAGCGTTCTTTAACTGCACGCTCAACTCTAACTAATCCAACTCTAAATTGATTTTCTGTCATTTCACCGACGCTACGAACTCGTCTATTACCCAAATGATCAATATCATCTACGACGCCATCACCATTGCGAATACTGATTAAAGTTTTCATAACAGCGATAATATCGTCTTTTTCTAAAATGCCTGGGCCTGTTTCTTCTTTACGACCCACACGTCTATTAAACTTCATACGTCCAACGTCTGATAAATCATAACGATCGGAACTAAAAAATAAATTTTTGAAAAGTGCTTCAGCAGCATCCTTAGTAGGAGGCTCACCTGGACGCATCATACGATAAATTTCTACCAATGCTTCTAAAGGACTATTTGTAGAATCTACTCGTAAGGTATCCGACATGTACGAGCCATGATCTATATCATTGATATAGAGGGTTTCAAACGTTTTGATTTTTGCGGCAATAAATGCTTTTAAGATATCATTAGTAATAATATCATTCGCATTCGCAATAATTTCGCCAGTATCTTTATTAACAACAGTTTTTGCTAATACCTTGCCAAGCAAATAATCGGCAGGTACATCTAGGTTTTTTATTTTCGCTTTTTCTAAATGAGCAATATGACGAACTGTAATACGTCGGCCTTTCTCAACTATAACCTTACCGGATTTTTTTATTTCAAATGGAGCAATTTCTCCACGTAAACGTTCCGGTATAAGATCTAAACTAAATTCATCATTATTTATATGAAAAATATTATTTTCAAAAAATATACTTAAAATTTCTTCAACAGAAAAATCTAGCGCTCTTAATAAAATAGTTGCTGGAAGTTTACGACGTCTATCTATACGAACAAAAATACAATCCTTGGGATCAAATTCAAAATCTAACCATGATCCACGGTAAGGAATAATTCTTGCGGAAAATAATAATTTTCCAGAGGAATGTGTCTTGCCACGATCATGTTCAAAGAACACACCTGGCGAACGATGTAATTGTGAAACTATAACTCTTTCTGTTCCATTAATTACAAATGTACCATGGTTAGTCATCAAAGGGACTTCACCCATGTACACTTCTTGCTCTTTAATATCTTTAACTACTTTGCTATCTTCACCAGACTCTTTATCGTAATGAATCAATCGAACTTTTACGCGTAAAGATGCACCATACGTTAATCCACGCATTTTACATTCTTTTACATCAAATACAGATTCGCCTAAGCGATAACTTACATATTCTAATTCAGCATTCCCAGAAAAACTTACTATAGGAAATACAGACTTAAACGCACCATGCAGCCCATAAGGAGCAAGTTTATCTGGCTCAACTCCAGCCTGTAAAAACTTATAATATGACTCTAACTGTAGCTCGAGCAATGGGGGCGTTTCTATGGTACTAGGGTGCTTACCAAAGTCTTTACGAATTCGCTTTTTCTCAGTGTATGAGTATATTGAACCCATATAAAAGTTACCTCTGCGTGATTTATCGATAAAGCGTATTTAGGATGCGTGAAGCATTTCCATTACGGGCAATTAAGGTGAAAATAGAAAGGGCCGGAGACATATATCGACCGGCCTTAACTAATTTTCACTAAATATTGCATTAACTAAAGGTACTATTTACTTAACTTCAACAGTTGCCCCAGCTTCTACTAATTGCTTTTTAATTTCTTCAGCTTGAGCTGCATTAACACCTTCTTTAACAGCAGTTGGTGCGGCTTCAACTAAATCTTTTGCTTCCTTTAAACCTAACCCAGTGATAGTACGAATCGCTTTAATCACATTGATTTTGTTATCACCAACTTTGGTCATCATCACATTAAATTCGGTTTTTTCTTCTACTGCAGCAGCAGGGCCAGCAGCAGGTGCAGCAGCAACAGCTACAGCAGCAGAAACACCAAATTTATCTTCCATGGACTTAATTAATTCCACAACATCCATAACGCTCATATCTGAAATTGCTTGCAATATTTCTTCTTTACTTACGGCCATGATTTTCATCACTCCAAATAACAATTAAACATTAAATTACACAGCAACGTGTTACTTCGTATCACGAATAGCTGCTATTGTACGAACCAATTTAGCGTGAGGTTCAGAAAGCGTACGCACAAATTTAGATATAGGCGCAAGCATAACTGACATCAGTTGAGAGATAGCTTCATTACGTGTAGGCAAGCTTGCTAGTGCAGCTAAATCTGTTCCTGGAAGTAATTTTCCATCGATAGATAAAGCTTTTACCTTCAACTTTTCACATGTTTTAGCAAAATCTCTAATCAAACGAGCCGCAGCACTTGGTTCCTCTTTCGAAAATGCCAATACTAACGGTCCAACTAATGCTGGTTGCATACAAGCAAAATTAGTTCCTTCAAATGCCCGACTAGCTAATGTATTACGTATTACACGCATATACACACCAGCCTCTCTCGCAGACTTACGTAAATTAGTAAGTTGCGCGACTGTCAAACCGCAATAATCTGCAGCAACAACAGACGTAGCATGCTTTGCAACCTGAGCTACCTCAGCAACAATGGCTTTTTTATCTTCTAATCTCAGAGTCATTAACCCCTCCTTAAGCCTTCTTAGATCATAGTAATTTATGATATAAGATCGATATTGTTACATTTCATAACAACATCTACTGACGAACAGCAATACCATTAGTGATATTACCGTCTGCGTAGGCTAGTGATCTTTGCACTATCAATAACTATGCAAAAAAAACATATTAAGCAAATGCGCCTACGGTCTTTGACGAGTATGGAATAGATAGATTAAAAATATCTACTCCACCCACAAAGTCATTTCCTTATAATTTCATTAAAATTATAAGACCTAATTTATATTGCGATATTAGATATATCGATCGTTAACCCTGGACCCATAGTACTTGAGAGAGTTACCTTTTTAAAATAAACACCTTTTGCACTATTTGGCTTGACCTTCTTTAAGGCAGCTAGAATTGCTTCAAGATTCTGAGTTAAGTCAGAAACAGTAAAATCAATTTTACCTATTGTACAATGAATCACACCACCTTTATCGGTGCGATATTTTACTTGTCCAGCTTTTGCATTTTTTACTGCAGTCACAACATCAGCAGTCACTGTTCCATCTTTTGGATTTGGCATTAAACCACGGGGACCTAATACTTGACCTAACTGACCCACAACACGCATTGCATCCGGGGTGGCGATAACTATATCGAAATTCATTTCGCCTGCTTTTACTTTTTCTGCTAGATCTTCTAAACCAACTATGTCAGCTCCTGCCTGAGTAGCAGCATCAACATTACCGGCTGTAGTAAATACAGCAACGCGAATATCACGACCAGTTCCGTTTGGTAATACAACAGCACCACGTACAGCTTGATCTGACTTACGAGGATCAACACCTAAATTTATACTTACATCAACGCTCTCACGAAACTTCGCAAGAGGTAAATCTTTCAATAAAGTAAATGCATCTTGAGCGGTATAAACTTTATTAGAAATTACTTTTTCATTAATAGCACGTCTACGCTTTGATAATGTTGGCATATTATTCTCCTTCTACATCTATGCCCATGCTACGAGCGCTACCTGCGATTGATCGCATCGCAGCTTCTACACTGGCTGCATTTAAATCTGGCATTTTAGCACGTGCAACATCTTCTAATTGCTTGCGTGATATTTTGCCTACTTTATTAACATTCGGTACGCTGCTACCTTTTTCTATACCAGCAGCTTCTTTCACTAAGTGTGAAGCTGGTGGCATTTTAATAATGAATGTAAAGCTTCTATCTTCAAACACAGTAATTTCAACTGGCAAAGGTTTACCTTGCTTATCAGGTGTTTGTGTTTGGGCATTGAAATTTTTACAAAATTCCATAATGTTAACACCATGCTGACCTAATGCAGGTCCAACAGGCGGACTTGGGTTAGCTGCGCCACCCTTTACTTGTAACTTAATTAAGGCTTTTACTTTTTTGGCCATTGAGTCACTCCTCATTTGGGTAATAACGCTTATAAAATAAGCTTCCCGGTTACTTACAAAAACAGAACTATTAAAACCTTTACTGGCTACTAATTAATTAGCCTTTTTCAACTTGATCAAACTGCAGTTCCACCGGCGTAGAACGCCCAAATATCAATACCGCTACTCTTAGACGATTTTTTTCATAATTAACTTCTTCTACTACGCCATTAAAATCAGCAAATGGTCCATCAATAACACGGACAACTTCACCCATTTCAAATAATATCTTCGGTTTTGGCTTATCAGTGCTATCTTGCATACGTTGCAAGATAACATTAGCTTCTTTAGAGGTAATCGGAGCAGGTCTATCACTAGTTCCACCAATAAAGCCTAATACTTTAGGAATAGATCGTACTAAATGCCATGTCTGATCTTCCATGTCCATTTCTACTAAAACATATCCAGGAAAAAATTTACGTTCACTTTTACGCTTTTGACCAGCTTTTAGTTCAACTACTTCTTCAGTAGGTACTAAAATCTGACCAAACTTATCTTCGAGTCCGTCAAGAATAATACGCTCTGTTAACGCCTGCTTAACAAAGTTTTCATATCCAGAATATGCGTGAACAACATACCAGCGTTTTGTTTGTGGTACCTGATCTGTCATGCTTTATCCTCTCTGCCCAGTAAGCCAGCCAATAAGCCACATTAAAACCCCATCTATGCCCCATAGCATTAAGGCTAATACAATTACCATTGCTGCAATAACAAGTGTAGTTTGCATAGTTTCTTGTCGTGTAGGCCATACGACTTTCCGTAATTCTATCCGCGACTCGTAAGCGAAACTTAAAAATTGCTTACCGCGAACAGTTTGTGAGGCAGCAAACAAAATTACTCCTGTCAATACCAATCCAACCAATAGCCGTAATGGCCATGGTTGCTGATTATAATAAAAATTTGCTGCTATACCAGCAGCTACTAACAAAGCTACGCCCAGCCATTTAAGCCATTCAAGCTTGCTCGTAATTGGATTTTCCATTCTTGACACCGTCATTTGTCTAGCCTTAGATCATCATCGTGCGTTTACAATTACCTACCATTATCTATATGGCAGGCCAGGAGGGCCTCGAACCCCCAACCTTCGGTTTTGGAGACCGACGCTCTGCCAATTGAGCTACTGGCCTAAACACTTGCTTACTCGATAACCTTAGCCACAACACCAGCTCCAACAGTACGTCCACCTTCACGAATCGCAAAGCGTAAGCCTTCTTCCATCGCAATTGGCGCTATCAACGTTACCACCATAT
>JARLJN010000158.1 GCA_031291255.1 Gammaproteobacteria bacterium | reverse complement strand
TTGTCAGAAAATTATAGAAAAATGGAACCAACCCATGCACAATTGGGCGCTGATAATTTCTCAACTACAAATTTATTTTGATGGGCGTTTAAATTTGGAGCTGAGATAATTTATGCTGACACAGTTAGATGAACACTCTCGGCCTATACAGATCCGAGTTGAAGTACCACCTATATCTTTACCTTCACCATCAGCGCCTGCGCTTCATCAATTAGCATCATCATCTTCAGTCTCATCCTCACGATCTACTTTGTTTGGGACATCATCCTCTTCGATGGTAAATGATGATTGTTATGTACAATTACCTGGGGATGATAAGCAGGTGAGCAATGCCCCAAAAAAATGATTAACTAAATAACCTATTTTACCCACCGCAGCAATACCTATAAATCACACAACAAAATAACCTATAAATTCGACGGGAGTGTAGCATGACAAGCCCAGCAGGAAACTGGACTGTACCACAACAGCTGTTGGTTCGAGCGTCAAAAGGAAATAATAAAGTAACTCATCTTCTTCACAAGCAATCACAAACCTTATATGAATAATATTATTTAATTCAAACACTTATACTTGGAGTATATGTATTTCAAGATACACTATTAATCCGGCCTTTTGCCTTAAAATTACTCTTAGTGTGCTATACTGAAGAAAACGCACTCAAGAATGAGAGGAGCCTTCATCATGAGCATACCCAGGAATAATAACCTATTAATTGAACATGTAATAAAAGCCGATGAAACTGAAGCAGAGAAAATGCTGCAACAAGGGTTTTCAATGTTTGATATAGGAGAAGCCACAGATTTTTCAGGTCGTAAGTGTAAAGGTTCTGCCTTTGAGTTGGCAGCCGTGGTCGGAGATGACGAAATGCTTGAGATGATGAAGCGTTATCTCAAAAATAATCGACAAGAAGTCGAACAATTAAAAGCTATTGTACTTGGTGAACGGGAAGGGAAAGCGTTGGGGCCCGCTAGTATTGCGCTTGCGTCTGAGTGGCTTGCAGAACTCGAACAAAAAGTAGAAGCAAGAGAAGCAGCAGATGTGAAGCAGGCTGGAATTTCTATAGCGCAGGGGATGAGATCCGAGAGTAGTGCTTTATTCAAATTACCTACAGAGTTAGGAGCAAAAATAGCTTCATTTTTTTCTAATAATGATACTGAGAGCAGCTCCGCTGATAATATCGACGCAGAAAATATTAAAAAACGGCCAAAGAAGCCATAAATTAAAACTTAATTAATTTTTTCTTCGCTTCTAAATTGCTAGAAATTTATTGATTAACTTTGTTAGCTTTAGAGCGGTTGCACTTATCACTTGAAACCACCCATTCTTATAAAATACAAGTGCCAGTAATAGAAATTACTGGAAGTATTATGCCTTTAAGAGGAGCCTGTTGTCAGGTGCACCATTACCTTTCTTTCTTACGTCTCGCTAAAATAGACATTATCTGACTACTTTCTCATTTAATGTTAAATTTGAAACACTTTTATGCAATTAGGTACACAAAAAATGAAATAATGTCATAATAAATCTAAAGTTTGTTACGTTAATTAGTGTGATTTCACTTATTTGTGGTTTGCTAGACTCTCTCTAGAGATAAGGCTAAGATTTCTATGAAAGCACATCAATTTAAAGCGCATAGCTTTTTTTATATGTTATTTATCTTAGCATTTTCAATTTTATTACTCTGTACTTATGCTGTCATACAAGAACTGCAACACAGAATGGCTGCAGTTAACTGGGTAACACATACCTATGAAGTAAGAGAAAAACTTAATGAAGTATTGCTAAATATTTCACAAATGCAACTCTATAAAAAAAGTTATATTGCTGACAATAATAAAAATGACTTAGGTTTATATAATACCGCCATTCAAGATATACAAAATAATATTGTGCAACTAAGAAAAATGACTGCTGATAACGCTGAACAACAAATTAGATTAAATCAATTGCAACAACAAATCATAATATTGAATAAATTTCCCCTGACTAATCTAGTCAATCATATCATCGAAAATCAAAACATTCTTATTCGAATTAAAAGCACAGTTCATGAAATGAATGAAGATGAATTTACTCTTCTCTCGCAGCGTCTTAAAATACTAGCATTATCAAGATATGAAAACTTTTTAGGTATTGGGATTAGCGCAATTTTCAGTTTTTTATTTTTGATAATCAGTTTTGTAGCAATTATACGCCTATCTAAAAAAATTCAGGATGTAGAAAATGAAAAATTAATAGCACAAGAATTATCAAATGAAAAAATACAATTTTCATTAAAGACAGCACAAATTGGGGATTGGGATTTAAATCTTGAAACTAATATAGCAAAACGATCACTGCTGCACGATCAAATCTTTGGATATAAAACTTTATTAAATGAATGGACATATGACATGTTCCTTCAACGTATTCTTCCTGAAGATCGTGATGTTGTAGATAAAAAATTTAAAGATGCTATTGCTAATGAAACAACGTGGGAATTTCAATGCAGAATTCATGGATCTAATGATATAAGTCCGCGATGGATATGGGCTAAAGGAAAAATATTTAAGATAGGCGGTGTTCGCCATATGTTAGGGTTAGTTCAAGATATTACTAAAAATAAAGATATGGAAAAAAAACTACAAGAAATGCTGTCATACACTCGCGGCCTAATAGAGGCATCACTCGACCTTCTTGTTACCATTAGCCATGATGGAAAAATAACTGATGTTAATCAAGCAACAGAATTAGTGACAGGGCTAACTCGAGAAAAATTGATTGGAACTGATTTCACAAATTATTTCAGCGAACCTGAAATTGCACGTAAAGGATATCAGCAAGTCTTTGAACAAGGATTTGTTAGAGATTACCCACTGACTATTAGAAACGTATCTGGACAAACACTAGATGTGATGTATAACGCAACAGTATACAAAGATCCAACGGGTAATATTACAGGCGTATTTGCAGCCGCTAGAGATGTGACTGCACGCAAACGCGCTGAAGAAAAAGCCAATCAATATGCAACTAAACTTGAAGAGTCTAATAAAGCACTACAACAATTTGCTTATATTGCTTCTCATGATTTACAGGAACCCTTGCGTGTGATATCTAGCTATCTGCAATTGATAGCGTTACGTTACAAAGGAAAGCTAGATAATGATGCTGATGATTTTATTGAATTTGCTTTAAGTGGAGCGGCAAGATTACAGAGAATGATAGAAGATTTACTTGCCTATTCGCGCGTACAAACACAAGGGAAACCTTTTGAAACAGTTAATTGCGAGAATGTTCTTCAACAAACACTAGATAATTTACAAATTGCAATTAACGAAAGTAACACAACAATTACTCACGACCCTCTTCCCATCGTGACAGGTGATGAAGCGCAATTGATTCAGGTATTTCAAAATTTAATAAAAAATTCTATAAAATTTCATGGTATAGATAAACCGAAAATTCATATCTCTGCAGTACATAAAGAAAAAGAATGGCTGTTCTCTGTACGTGACAATGGAATAGGAATTGATCCGAAATTTAAAGATCAAATGTTTATTATGTTTAAACGCTTTAATACGACTGATTATCCAGGTTCAGGTATGGGCCTTGCAGTGTGCAAAAGAATTATTGAACGGCATAATGGAAAAATATGGGTTGAATCAGAATTAGGAAAAGGTTCTACATTTTATTTTACCCTTCATGAATGAGTGATCTATAAAAAAAGTAACATTCAGATTTTAAAATATATTAACCTACCCTACCCCAGGCCGACGTTGATGAGTTAACATATTCTCGTTGATGTCACTTGGTAACTTATTTAATAATTCAATATCTCCACGCAGAGCTGCCTTAGCATACAATGTCTGCTTAAACTCAGACGTGAACAAACTTATAGGAAATAAACTCGCTAACTCCAGTCGCTCAGGTTTATTTGATGAAAATAGATGAGACAACAAACTCTCAGAAAACAATATTTTTCTTTGCATTTCGAAAGGTGAAAAAGCTTCTGATGATCTTCTTAAAAACGTTAAGGCCACATCCAAATCATCTTCTTTAAAAATGATATTAAGCGCTGATTTAGCAGTATCTATAGATTTTTGTCTGCCTATCACTCTAATCAACTGGAATAACAAATCCATATCATGCTTCATCAATGATACGAACAAATCTACGTTATTATAAAAATCATTTGAATCAAGAAAGTCTTTCATCTTATATCTAGCATGAGCAAGATGATAATCACTTTTGCTAAGAAAATTAAAATAGTATGCTATGCCATAACCTGCTTGATGAGCTAATTCAGAACTTTTAGCTGCTATTTCTTCAGCTAGTATTTGATTCAATTCAACAACATAATTTAATGACGCACACGTTAAGCTAGTCGTTAATAATTCATTATTAGAATTGTTATAGACTGTTAGAGAATTATCCGTAGGCTCTTCGAATTCTTGACACTTCTTATAAGCACCTACTGCGCAGGCTGTCAATGCAACTAAGGTACTTGCTGCAAAATAATAATAACGTCTTTTTTGTAGTTTCTGTTCTAAATATTTCAAGTGAATTTTTTCTAGGAGTTCAAGATGCTTATGTTGTTTATTTGCCAATGCTTGTTCTAGTTGTAAAAGTTTGTCAGCATATTTTTTTTTATATAAATCAATTAATCGAATCAAATCGAGATTTTTAACAAAATCGCCTGTATCAGGTACCAAATTATTATCGGAAAATGTATTCATTTTTAAAGTTTGTGTAGACAATGGATCATTAGAATTTTTTTTCAACCAGCTAACTATCATTTCCTTTTCATAAGTTATTCCTGATTTAATACTATAAGGCACTTCAACTATTTTTAATGTGCTAGGTGAAATAATTCCCCATAATTTATAACTCTCAATAGAAGATGAAACATCACGTTCTAAATGTTGCTCTATTAATTTCTCATATTTTTTAACAAGAATTGAAACGCCCTCTTCATATTTTTCTAAAATCTCAAGTTCTTCGATGGCATTTTTTAACGTTGTATTTGGAAATAGCTGAGTCGCCTTTAATTTCACATTTCTAATGACTGGATCTATACCACATTTCATAATAGATTTTTTATCATAGCTATTGCCTGACAGCGTGGATATAACAGGATCACATGATTGAAAGTGATTAAGAGAAATAGGACATGCTAACTCTTCATGCAAAAAATCATTGTTTTTACTGACAAAATGACTGCTTGAGCTCGACATAGCTTTATTCCTATACTCTAGTTGCGGGTGGTAATTATACATTCCCAAGCATTAAGGAATTATTAAAAACATATTTAAACTTCACACCCACTGATTAGACTAAAGAATTTTTAAGTTAGGGGAGAAAAAATTGAGGATGATACTGCGATTCCTGACGAATCAAATGAATGACTGAATAAATTAACTATCTTAAAATAACTTAATAGACCCATTTTTAATAGTAGGTATAGTTGGTTTTATTGGCTCTGCAACTTCCTTTGAGTTCTTGTCTTTTTCCATGTTAACAGCCACGACTTGTATGGTTGCTTGTGCGAATATACTCAACCCTGTCGTAAATGCACTCATTGCTTTTGTAGAACTCATAAATCGCGATATCATCATTTAATCCTTACATATACTTAAGAATGGATTGTTTTTTTCTTCCTCTTGCCTTTTTACGGCATCTTCTAAAAAATGTTTTGGACTAAAAAAACTGTGTCTAGATTGTGTTGATGTATTTTCAAAATATGACAATACATTATCAACTAACTTTTCAATTTTTGGAACGACTAGATAAGCGGTAGATGTATAAAGTATTGATCCTGCTAAACCACGACGCAACGCTTTAGGGCTCTCTTCCGCAATTAATTTATTCATTACATTAAATGCTGTTGGTGTGATAAAACTGTTTTGTGTCACTTGAACAGTTTGTTTTTTGTAAATGATATCGAATACATTGCTCAAGGTACCTATAGTGATACCACTAAAAATTGCTGCTGATAGACCTGTGGTATCAACATATTTAAACTCAGGTAACTTTCCAGTTAACATATCTTTCAGTTTTGGAGTCATGATATATCCAGCCACATTCGTTGTATTTTTTAAGGCTCGTGTATTATATCCAACTTTGAAAGCTTTAAAGTATTCTGCAAATGTTGAAGGCTTTGGAACTTTAAATGTAGGATTAAGTTCTGCTTGATAAAGCCATGTTTTTTTATTTGTATGAAATTGTGTTAACGTCGTATCTGTGACGCCTAACGATGCAGCAATCATAACTGATATGAACAAAGAATTTTTTTGAGAATTTTTTTCATTGATAGTTTGTTCATGCTCTACAGGTTCCCTGCCCTCAGTTAATTCTTCCAATTTAGTTCGTTGAACCAAAGTACCATTTTTGAGAGTAGACGTTGTTGCGGAAGACGGATAACCTTTAATTGCAGCTTTACCCGCCGTTGTGATAATTGCTGCTGAGATCAACCCCAATCCCCTGCTGCTTTGATTTGTATGCGCCATGTGCATGAGCACATCTGGCACGGCTAATACTCCCGCCACACCGGCACCCACCATCGCAATTCTTGCGCTTTCTGTGGCTATTTGTTGGGGTAAAGAAGCTTGGTTATTTTCTAACTCATTGTTTGTGTTACCAATTGGCATATAAATATACTCTAATTTTAATGTTAAAAATGCTGCCTATGTTACTCGTGTAAAATATTATACACAACAATGATTAAGGAATAATTATCAATCACAGTGAGCAACTAACTGATTTTACTATGATCAAATATTGCTCAGTTGATTAGCTAAAGGAGTATAATTGTAGATATAGGGCTAATCAAAGGAGACTGCAATCATGAAAGCTAGAAAAGATAACAACGTAAACAACGTGTGTACCAAATCTAAATTAAGTGCTTGTGCATTAGGGCTTGCTGTAGGCTTCTCAGATGCGCTGTATATGATGCTGTTTGCTTGGGTTGCATTGTACTCTGGATATGGAACTCCAATGATAGACAGTATTGCGAGCGTCTTCTATGGATATGCACCTACTTTCGTGGGCGGATTATGGGGCGGACTCTGGGGATTTATCGATGGATATATCTTTGGCATAGTTGTAGGTATGATTTATAACTTTTGTTTATGCCATTGCCATTGCCGTTCTTGTTGCGGTAGCAGTGCTTGCAAAAAGTCATAAACGAACATCCTATTTGTAGCCTGGATTAAACGTAACGTGTCCGAATATAGATGAGACAGGCCTCACGGACACGACGTTGTATGCGTTAGTCCACGCTACAAATACAAATTACCCAATTATGAATCTTTCAATGTTTGCATATCAATCACAAATCGATATTTAACATCGCTTTTTAAAACACGCGTATATGCTTCATTGACTTTCTGTACAGGAATTAATTCTATGTCACAGGTAATATTATGCTCGCCACAATAATCCAGCATCTCTTGTGTTTCTGCAATTCCACCAATTAACGAACCACTTAAACTTTTACGACCAAAAATTAAAGCGCCCGATGCAATTTGATGTGGTTGTGGAGATACACCTACCATACAAAGTGTACCGTCAATTTTTAACATTGCCATATAAGACGCTAAGTCATGCGGTGCAGAAACAGTATCAATAATAAAATTGAAACTACCGGCTTGCTTTTGCATTTCATCAGCATTTTTAGAAATAACAACTTCATGCGCACCCATTTTTAATGCGTCATCTTTTTTGTTGGGCGATGTGGTAAACACTACAACATGCGCACCCATGGAGCTAGCCAGCTTGACAGCCATGTGCCCTAATCCGCCTAAACCAATAACACCGACTTTATCATTTTTACCGATTTTCCAGTGTTTGAGTGGTGAGTATGTAGTAATGCCTGCACATAGCAGAGGCGCAACTTCTTGTAATTTTAAATTCGTTGGGACTTTCAATACAAACTTTTCATTCACAACGATGTTGTCAGAATACCCACCTTTCGTAGTGTTTCCATCGGCTTCAGGGCTGTTATAGGTAAACGTTGCGACCTTAGTACAAAATTGCTCGAGATGATTTTTACAATTCTCACAACTTCCGCATGAGCCTACCATGCATCCCACACCGACTAAGTCACCCGCTTTAAATTTTTTAACTTGCGAACCCACTTTCACAACAGTGCCTACAATTTCATGACCTGGCACTAAAGGATAAACTGCCCCACCCCACTCATCACGCACAGTATGTATATCAGAGTGACATATACCACAATATTTAATTTCAATATGCACATCTGTATCGCCGACGTCGCGCCTATCAAATGCATAAGGTTTTAAATCAGATTTAGCATCGAAACCAGCGTATGCTTTTGCTTTAATCATTTCGTAATCTCCAGTTATTTACTCGAAAAACTATTGTAGCGCGGACTAAGGCGTGCAGCGCCGAGTCCGCGAGCCTACCTTATCAATTCCCGGACTCGCTACGCTTAGTCCGGGCTACTATACTACAAGAATAGCCAGACCTTTATCTTTCACTAAATTTAATAATTTAAGTGACGTACCTCTTGGATGTTTTTCACCTTGCTCCCATTGCTTCACAGTTGATGTACTTGTATTGAGATATTTTGCAAATACAGGCTGGCTGACATGTTCGCGCAATCTTATTTTTTTTATTTGATTTGGAGAAAGGTTTTCAACAGGTGGCAAACATAAAGTATCAAATTCTCGCATAGTCGTAGCATCTATTATTTTAGCTTCATAAAAATCTTTAGCCATTTCATGCGCTACTTCTATCAATGTCAGTTTTTTTGCTTTCTTATTTTTTTTCATAAATCACCTCGAACAATTTGCCATCTTTTATTAGTGTAACACCAAGTGGTACACATATCTATCGAATAGAATAGATGTTGAGTGATCTTGTTTAAAAGAAATTTTTATTTGGTTGAATCGCAACACATTACATTTTTCAAAAGTGATGATTTATAATTTTTTCTCAAAAAAAATCTCATCCTTATCACAAAACCATTTAGGTATAATGCCTATGCGTTCATAATCATTTTTTTCATAAAACTGAGGACCTTGAAATTCCATAGTACTGACTTGAATTTTGTTACAATTTTTATCGTGAGCATATTTTTTTAATTGTTCTAATAACTGTTTACCTACACCTTGATTTCTATATACTTCTTTTACAAAAAGAAATTCTATGCGCACCGTTGAATACTTTTTCAAAACAAAACCGTATAAACCTGCAATCATTTCAGATGCATCATTATTGATGTAAAATGCAAATTTTTCTAATTTGTATTTACCAAAATAATGAGTGTTATAGTCTCTAAAATCATTTATAAGCAGTTCTTTTATTTTCTCTGGCGCAACTTCATCAATAATGATTTTTGGCATTCTTGATCACTCACTTACAGTCGTGGTACGGTTATATTCTTGTGTAAGCGTTGTGTAGTCAATTTTACCTGCACCCAGCAAAGGCAATTCTTTGATAATAACAATTTTTCTCGGAATTGAAATATCTGCCATGCGATTCGCTTTTGCATAACTTAATACGTCGTCACGTGTTGCATCAGGATTTGTAGTGATGAGTATTAAACGTTCGCCTTTTTTAGGGTCAGGGATATTAATAACTGCATGCTGAAATTCAGGCCATAACAGCGTAATTTGCTGCTCAACTGTTGCGAGAGAAATCATTTCTCCGGCAATTTTAGCAAAGCGTTTCACACGGCCCTTAATAGTAATAAATCCTGCATTATCAACATTGACCACATCCCCTGTGTTATACCATCCATCAACAGGTGGGACTAACTTACCTGGATTGTCGGATAGTAAATAACCTTTCATCACATTAGGCCCTGAGATCGATAATACACCCGCATCCTTAATGCCTGGCACCTCAGTCAGCTTGTACTGCATACCCGGCAGAAAACGACCCACAGAGCCTAATTTGTTATGCATAGGTGTATTGGTTGAAATAACAGGTGAGGTTTCAGTTGTGCCATAGCCTTCAAAGATTCTTACACCGAATTTTTGTGACCAAGTTAGTCGGGTTTCATCTCTTAATTTTTCAGCTCCAGCAAAAATATATCGCACACTATAAAAATCATATGGATGAGCATATTTAGCATAAGCAGATAGAAAACTATCGGTACCAAATAGGATAGTCGCATTAGTCGCGTACACTAATTCCGGTATGATTCTATAATGCAAAGGCGATGGATAGAAAAAAACTTTAACACCCGAAAGCAACGGTAATAACATGCCACCAGTTAATCCAAATGAATGGAATATAGGTAATGCATTAAATACTTTATCACTCGCAGTAAAATCTACACAGGCAATAATTTGAAAACGATTAGCCTGAATATTGTTATGTGACAACACTACACCCTTAGGAGTTCCTTCAGAGCCTGAAGTAAAAAGCACTACCGCTGACGAGTCAGATTTGCGCAATAATTTAGCTGCTTTAGAAGAATTAAGTAGCTTGTATGAAGTCTCGGGAAATATAGCAAATAAAGACCCTTTCAGCTTATCTATAAAACTCACTTTAGTGCGCAAGCCTTCAAGATAAACAATATTCACATGAATTTTTTCAAGCTCTGCTATCATGTCTTCAAGCTTAGCAACCTTAACAAATTTTTGTGAGGTATAAACTGTTTTGATTTGAGCTGTTTGACAAGCAATTACAGCACTTTTTGCACCCATAGAATAATTCAACATAGCAGGTACACGGCAAAAAGCTTGTAAAGCAAAAAACGTAATGATACTTGAAGACATATTAGGTAATAAAACACCTACGTGTTCACCTGGCTGAGTTGTCTTTGCAATCACGCTGCCTAAAATAAAAGATCGCGTAATAAGTTTTTTGTAACTTAAAGGTTCACGTTCTATATCTTCTATTACTCCATGACGTGATCCATGTGTAGAGCTAGCATCAATTAAAGACGAAAAAAGTGTTTGCTTGTATTCGCTGCTTTCAAACAATGCTGTCGTCATCACATCATAAAGTTTGTAACCGATTTGTTCTCTGCGATCACGGCCTTTAATTTCTTTAGGTATATTCATCACTTGTGGAGGAAAAATGGTAATCGTAATCGTAGGCATCCAACGTATACGCACTTTTCCTCTGAGTCTTGAAAAGGGAGTGAATTGCGCACCTTGTATGCGTATAGGTAATAATTTTGCTTTTGCTTTATCTGCAACAAGCCCAGGGCCTTCATAAACCTTCATTAATGCGCCAGTCAGGGTGAGACGGCCTTCAGGAAAAATGACACATCGTTTATCTTTGCGTAACACTTCAATGAGTGACTTGACGGCCATCGTATTCGTAGGATCGATAGGATAAGAATCGACAAATCGTAAAAAAAGTCTGATCCACCATTGCATTGCAGTCAATCGATTCACAACGATGGTGAGTTTATCAGGTAAAAAAGTGGCGAGTAATATAGCGTCTATATAAGAAGTATGATTCGCAATAATCATCACACGCTCACCCGCTTTATCGTAATTTTCTAAGCCCACAACTTTAACGCGATAAAGTGATGTTAATACTGTGCGAAAAAATCCTTTAATTAATGCATCAGGTAATAATTTACAAACATAAATTGCAACAACCGAATTGGCTAATGCAAGAAAGAGAAAAACCTGGGTGACTGTGAAGTTCAACTTCAACATGCCTATAGTCAGAATCGCTGCCATCACCATGAATAAAGCATTCATGATATTATTGCTTGCGATAACACGTGCCCTATGTGTCTCATCGCTGCGTTGTTGTAAAATAGCGTACAATGGCACTGTATAAAGTCCACCGCAAATAGAAATTAAGAGCAAGTCAATTGCAATTCTCCACCCATTGAATGTATGTAAAAATTGGCTGACTGTAATCAATCCCTTTACGGGTACAGCATGAGCATGGCTCGCTGCAAAATAAAGATCTAACATAAAAAATGTAATACCGAGCGCACTCAATGGGACATAAGTAGCATGCACCCTGCCCTTTAATAACTTATTACATAATAAAGCACCAATCGCTGATCCAATTGAAAAGAGTGCGAGAAAAAATGTAACAACATTTTCATTTGCATGTAAGTCTTGTTTAGCGAACACAGGAAATTCAGCGAGAAATGTTGCGCCTACCAACCAAAACCAAGAGATACCTAAAATAGATATCAAAATATCCCAGCGTTGTTGTGAATACTGAAGCAACTTAACAGTTTGCTTAATAATATTAAAATGCACCTGAACTGCAGGATTTGCTGAACTTGTTTTTGGAATAAACAAACTTGTTATCCACCCGCTGGTTGCAACAATTAATACCATTGCAGAAATAATCTCATCACCATGAGGTTGAAGAATAAAAATGCCGCCTAATATAGTGCCCATCAAAATAGACAGGAATGTTCCAGCTTCTATTAAACCGTTGCCAGCGATTAATTCATTTTTGTGTAATGATTCAGGTAAAATAGAGTACTTCAATGGACCAAAAAATGTAGCATGCACACCTAAAGAAAATAAAATAAACATTAACAGTGACGTACTCTGTAAATGAAATCCTACAGCTGCTATCACCATTAAAATAATTTCAACAAATTTAATAATACTAATCAGTTTGGATTTTTGATATTTATCTGCAAGCTCTCCAGCAGTTGCAGAAAAAAGAAAGAATGGCAGCATAAATAACCCTGCAGCAAGCGTCACAACGATTTGCGCACTGTAACCACCTAGCTCTGCGAGTCTATATGTAATGAGTATGACTAAAGCATTTTTAAAGATGTTGTCATTGAATGCACCTAAGAACTGAGTCACAAACAGAGGTAAAAAACGACGTGTGTTTAGAAGTGCAAATTGATTGATTTTCATATAACTCGTGTGCCTTCAAATAATTAAGTCAATATCAGCGCAAGATCATATCAAATCCTGCGTTTTTTCAAACTAAGTTTTTTTAATTAAATAATGTAGCCCGGATTGAGCGCTGCGATAATCCGGGGCACAGGAAATCGCGCAGAGAATATTAATGTATGATAGTTATGAATTCAGAAAAGTTGTTGAAAGGTAAAAGAAATAACAATAAGGCACTAATCACAATGGTGATGTTAGTCATAAAAATCGTGCAATGTAAAAAACGAATCTCGCCTTTGTGATTCCAAAACGGATGAAAAATACAACTCGCTATGATGATGTATGGAATTAATGATAATGCAGCAAGTTTTGAAAACACACCAAAAAGTATCATAAAGCCTGCTATAGCTTGCCAGCCTATTCCTATGGGTAAAAGCAAATAAGGATGTGGAAAACCATCTCTCAGCATGACTTCAATGATTCGACTCCAATGGTAAATATTCCAGACTGCAAAAAATATAAAATAAAAGCCAATTAAGAAGTGCGATATCATCGTTAAATTAATAAATGCAGACATATGTTTTCCTATAACAGCTTAATAAATAATTATAATCCTTATTATATCATCTACCTATATAACATCATAGAAGACTCGAGTTAGACCAATACAATCTTACTTGGATAGACTATGATCAAAAATCTAAAAATTAAAGGCATATATCACCACATTCATAGTAAAATAATAGAATCATACGGCTAAATGGAAGTTCATGAATCAGCCCATTTCTGAAAACAAAAAAAATGTATATGCTCTAGCACTCTCAGCGCTAGGAATAGTCTATGGTGACATAGGTACCAGCCCCTTATACTCCATGAATGCTTGTTTAAACGGTTTACAACTTAATGTAATAAATATCATGGGTGTTTTATCCTTAATTTTTTGGGCTCTTATTTTAATTATTTCAGTAAAGTTCCTTTGCATTGTTCTAAGAGCCGATAACGATGGTGAAGGTGGCATTTTAGCATTACTTGCTTTGTTAAAAAGAAAAAGTACGGAATCGCATAATATATTATTTATAGTAGGATTAATTGGCGCAGGTTTATTAATTGGCGATGGCATGTTGACGCCTGCCATCTCGGTGTTAAGTGCAGTAGAAGGTTTAGAGGTTTTATCTCCGAGTTTTACTGATTTAGTTTTACCCCTAACATTTATAATTTTAATTGTTTTATTTTTATCTCAGCATCATGGCACTAAAAAAATTGGAAAATATTTTGGGCCAGTGATTCTCATTTGGTTTTTTACTTTAGCCTGCTTAGGTATCATAGGAATTTTACACTCTCCGGAAATTTTATATGCTGTTGATCCCTATTATGCATACCTTTTTTTCCTGAATAATGGCTGGGTTGGTTATACATTATTAGGTGGGGTTTTTCTCGTTGTAACAGGAGGCGAAGCTCTTTATGCAGATCTCGGTCATTTTGGAAAAAACCCTATTCGAGTGGGATGGTTTTTTATAGCTCTCCCTGCTCTTCTATTAAATTATTTTGGCCAAGGCGCAAACTTACTACATCATCCTGAAGCCATACAAAATCCTTTTTATTCAATTGCACCTTCTTGGTTTATATCCCCTCTAATCATTCTTGCAACGATAGCAACCATCATAGCCTCTCAAGCTATCATAACAGCCACTTTCTCTCTCACTAAACAAGCTATTTTATTAGATTTAGCACCGCGACTCCCTATTATTCAAACTTCAGAAACTGAAAAAGGTCAAATATATGTTCCTCAGATGAATGCATTATTAGCTATCGGTACGCTATCACTCGTTATATTTTTCAAATCATCGAGTGCATTAACGCACGCTTATGGAATAGCGGTCAATCTAGAAATGATAGGACTAACAATTATTGTTACTACTGTAGCTCGCATTTATTGGAAATGGTCTTTATTAAAAATAATTTTAATTTTTTCATCATTTTTATTTATAGAATTAGCATTTTTAGGTGCTAACAGTCAGAAGTTAGCAACTGGAGGGTGGATACCATTATCATTCGCAGTGATATGCGCCACTGTTATGATTACTTGGTACAAAGGGATTGAATTTTTACATACCTCTTTTCACAAAAATAAAGGTAAAATAACGGATATTTTTGAATCCGATATTAAGTCAGATTTAAATTATTTACCCAAGAGTACTGTTGTTTTTATCACAGATCCTTATGATGTGAGCGGAACTGGATTAACAAATTATTTAAAACTTAATAAAATTATTCCTAAACAAATCATTATTGTTAGTATAGTTGTTGAGAACCATCCTTACATGAAAGATGAATACCGATATGAAGTAACATTGTTACATGACGGCATGTATAGATTAAATTTACATTATGGTTTTATGGAAGTTGTGAATATACCAGAAGCGTTGATACTGGCTAATAACAAAGAGATATTTCCTTTTCCATTAATTATTAAGAAAATTACTTTCTTAATTGAAATCGCTTATGTTACCGCTACTCGCCGCCAGGATACGCTTATGTTTTTTTGGCAGGAACAATTGTTTGCATTCTTGATGAGAAACTCAGTGCAAGGTATAGAGTTTTATAAACTCCCTTACAACAGAACAATTGCCATGGGTACGTATTTTCAAATATAGGTTAATAGTATGCCCACATGGTTCTTTGAAACTATCCCGGATTTTCGCAGCGCTCAATCCGGGCTACACGAGCATCTTCTTGAGGTAATGTTTTCTTAATATGAAATAAACTTGCAGGTGTAGCTGATACAGAGCTTGAACTTGCAGCGGCTTGAATTGAAATATCCACATTATTTAATTCACACATAAGAGGATTAAATCTAGCTATTTCACGACATAGATCAAGTACATCTCTATCATCAGTTTCATAATTATCATGTGCAACACTATTTCGCAGTTCATGCAACCTCGATAAGATAGTATGTAAATTATTACCCCTCTTAGCTTCATGAAAACGCTTCCCTCTCTCATTGCTGTAATATTCTCCACACAGAGTTAACAACATTTTTATTGCATCTAATGCAATACCATAATATTCACGCAACTGAGTAACATTAGCCTTATTAAAAGGTGATGCAATGCGATTAATCAGTGGAAACATTTTTTCAATAATCCATTTATAGTATGCATTATCTTCATCATATACATTACTAGCACCTGCAAAACTACTATTGATTTGCAGATCTGCTTTATGAGAAAGTGATTTATAAAGAGGCGTTTCTTCCAGAGAAGTTAAGAATATCGTTTGCAATTTACCTACGCCTGCAAGTTCCATCAATTTTTTAATATCATTTTCATCAACTGCTTTTTTATGTGAATGTATCATCGTTAAACGATCTAAATCTTGCGGCATGATGGTTTTCATTTGCTTTGCAGTTTCTAAAACAACATCCTTACTTTCTTCTATACTTTTCCCATGCATCATAAGGTTACGCATTTCTTTTGCAAAGACTAATTCATTAGATTGCTTGTATTTAGGATTCGACATCATGAAAGATAGCATACTTAAATTGTATTTATGTATGTTATAAATTAATGCTAAATGGTTAACAAAGGTATTTAATTGGTAATAATCAGACTGCCTGTCTTCATTCAGCGCACTGACCACCACTATACTCGCCGCATGTTCCACAGCTGAATATGCATAATCCCTTATAAGTGAATTTTTATTGATGCGACTCTCTGAAGTAAATTGTGATGATACAGAAATACTTTCTTCTTGTTTATGCAATGCCTGTTTTGTTTTTTCAACTTTAACTCGCACCAAACGTTCTTGTTTCTCTACTTCTTGTTTTTTCTTCCATTCTGCTTTATGAAGCTCTGCTTGCTCTTTTGAAATTCTAGCCATTTCTTTTTCATGAATAATCGCACTTTCTCTTTCTATACGAGCTTGCTCTTTAGCTTGAGCAATTTCTTCGGCACGCAATTGTTTCGCTGTTTTTGCATGTGTAGATTTTACAATTTTAGGTTTAGGCGCATCTGCAACAGTGGAGCTGTAAGTTATTTTAGTCACTTTTTCTTCAGGTTCTGTTGCGCTCGTTTTTCTTTTAACTACATGCTCAACTTTTTTATTATTAAACTCTTCTTTTTCTGCTTTCTCATTCTCAAGTTGTATTTTTAATTTTTTAGCTTGTTCTTTACGTGATGCTCGTTCGAGTAAATTAGCATCTATTTTTCTACCTAACACGATCAAAAAAATTGATATAATTGCAATAATGCCAATTCTTGAATAAGCTGCTGATTTTATCGATTTATTTTTTAAAATTTCTTCATGAAGTTTTTTAGTATGAGGCGAGCTTTCCATGACTTCTAAAAAACGATTCAGCCTATCATTATCTAGAATATCGAGTATCATATTTGCTAAATCTTTTCCTCGCTGAGGTTCGGGATGTAAAATATCATAACCGTTCTTACAAAATTCGATTACCATACTTGCATAACTATTCATATCATCTTGATTATAAGTCATCTCTAAGGGAATAAAATCATAATTACCATCTTTAGTGATCTTATACATATCCGCGCCATGTTTAAGATAATATCGTATCAAATCAATATTTTTCGAGTTCAGTGCAAACCAAAAAATATTCGTTTTTCCAGCATTTACATCAGCACCCAACCCAACTAACAATTTAATAGCTTTTGTGTAGGTTTTAAATGCATCATAGGTGCGCAACTTTTTTATATAAATAATGTCACTAAGCCACACAAATGCTTGTGTCGCTTGTTCTTTTGAAAGATTGAGATATTCCAATAATTCTTTATGTCCCTCATACGCTGTTGCCGCAATAATTTGAGGAAATATCTCAGAATCATAAAAATTATTATCGAATAGATATTTAGCGATGTTTTTATTTGCGATGATACACACTTGTCCAAATAAATCTTGTGGTATCTCAAGCTTTAAATATGGAAATTGATATGGAGGGTAATTATCTGGATTTCTTCTGTCTTCAGGAATATTTTTTCCAAAGATCTTTATAAAAGAAGGAAGATCATCATAATTTAAGGCCATTTGAGCGTTTAATAATTGCATAAAACTGTCATGTGAATCAACAAACAGGTTATTTTCCAATTGAAGTTGAATCGACCCATCATTTCTATTAGCCTTCGGTGCGTTAGCCATGACCTGCGTAGGGCTTTCTAGTAACATTAAAGCAAATAGAGCGGCTGTTTTCAGCTTGCCGAATACATTCCAGATAGTACTGTAACTAGCTGATTTAACATTACCTTTTCGTGATGATGACATAAACCTATACTCTAAATGAATTTTGATCAGATATTATACTAATATAGGCTTAAGGAATGCTTAAGGATTTAAATATAGCGTGAAAAACTATCAATAAATGTAGCCCGGATTGAGCGCTGCGTAAATCCGGGATTGCCCGCATGGTTCTTTGAAACTATCCCGGATTTACGCAGCGCTCAATCCGGGCTACACGAGCATCTTCTTGAGCTAATGTTTTCTTAATATGAAATAAACCTGCAGTTGTAGCAGATACAGAACTTGAACTTGCAGCGGATTGAATTGAAATATCCAAATTATTCAACTCGCACTTAACCGAATTAAACTTAGCAATTTCACGACACAAATCAATGACATATTTATCAGCCACTTCATGATTCTCATGCGTAACCTTATTTCGTAATTCATTACAACTAAACAATATAGGATGCAAATTATTTCTTAATTTAGCCACATGCATACGTCGTTTTCTATCCGTATTGTAATGTTCGCCACACATCGCTAACAGCATTTTAATTGCGTCTAATGAAATGCCAAAATATTCTCTTATGTTACTTTTAGTTGCTGATTTCATGATAGGCGATGCAATGCGATTCATTAGAGGAAACATTTTTTTTATAACCCATTTATAATAGGCATTATCTTCATCACGCAAATTATCAGCACCGGCGAAATTATTATTAATTTGTTCTTCTGCTTTCTTAGCGAGCGATTGATAAAGTGGTGTTTCTTCCATAGAAGTTAAAAATATAGTTTGTAATTTACCTATACCTGCTAATTCCATGAGTTCTTTAATATCTTTTTCATCCACAACTTTAGTACTCGTATGAATTCCGATTAAACGGTCTAAATCTTGAGGCATGATCTCTTTCATTTGTTTTGCTGTCTCGAGAACCACAGTAAAGTTTTCTTGAGATGCATTTCCATGCACCATAAGGTTACGCATTTGTTTCGCAAAAATTAATTCATTCGTATTTTTATACCTGGGATTTGCTATCATGTAAGACAACATACTTAAGTTATATTTATGTATGTTGTAAATTAAAGCCAAATGATTAATGAAAGAATTCAGTTCATAATAATCAGAACTTTTACTTTCCTTAAGTGAGCTGATAACAACTATATTCGCGGCATGTTCTACTGCTGAACGAGTATATTCACTTGTTAGTGAATTTTTTCTAATGTGACTAGGTGAAGAAGTTGGCGATGTTATTTCTTCATGTTTGTGCAATACGAACTTGGTTTTATTAGCCATTTCACGTTCCAAACGCTCTTGCTTGTCTGTTTCTTGTTTCTTTTTCCATTCGGCTTTATGAATCTCTGCCTGTTCTTTTGCAAGAATAGCCGCTTGTTTTTGTTGTGCGATCATTAATTCCTTCGCTTTATGGGAAGCCTCTTTAGCTAAAGCAATTTCTTCAGCACGCAATTGATGTGCGGTTTTTACATGTGGAGATTTTATCGTTTTAACTTTAGGAGACTCAGCCGCTATTGAGCTGTATCTTATTTCTGGCACATTTTCTGCAGCTGCCGATACACTGATTTTTCTTTTAACGACAGCATCACCTTTTATATTTTTAAACTCCTCTTTTTCAGCTTGCTCTTTCTCAAGTTGCATTTTCAATTTTTTAATCTTCTCTTGGCGTGATTTTTGTTCTTTAAAGTAGATATAACTTTTCTCAATTAAAACAAAAATCGATACGATAGAGATTGCATAAAATATATTATAATAAACATTTGCAGATCGTGCTGATTGATTTTTTAATATCTCTTCAAACAGTTTTTTAGTATGGGGTGAGCGTTTAATTATTTCTAAAAATTGATTAAACGTATCTGGATCGAGTATATCTAATTGCATATTTGCCAAATCTTTTCCGTACTGCGGCTCCGCATGATAAATATCATATCCATGCTTACAAAATTCGATGACCATATTTGCATAACTATCAATAGGATCATAGCCTGTCTCTAAAGGTATATATTTAGATTCTGTAATTTTATACATATCTGCGCCATGCTTGAGATAATATCGAACTAAATCTAAATTATTCGCCACTCGTGGAAACATAAAGATATCTTTTTTCGCTGTATTTAGATTGGCACCTAATTCAACTAATAACTTAACAGCCTTAGTATATTGAGTTTTAGATTCGGTCATATCTAACCTATTTATATTAATAACATCATTGAGCCATGCAAAAGCGAGTGTTACTTGCTCAGTTGTAAGTGTAAGATGTTTTAATAATTCTTTTTGCCCTTCATATGCCGATGCAGCAATCGCTCGTGGAAATAATTCAGCGTCATAATGATGATTATCAAGTAGATATTTAGCGATATTTTTATTTCCGTTAATACACATTTGACCGAAAAAGTCTGGCTTTATCTCAAGATTTAACTGGGGGAATTTATAGAAAAGATAATTCGTTGGATCTTTCATATTATCGGGAACACTGTTGCCAAAATAGTTAATATAGGACTCAACGTCATCATAATAAAAAGCGTTATTAGCAGCCACCGCTAACATCTCGCATTGAGAAGGCAGAATGGACAACTCTTCAGATACCACACTTCCCCTGGCTAACTCATTATTATTATTCGCTTCTTGAGCTATAACTCGTATAGGGCTTTCTAATAATAGTAAGGCAAATATAGCAGCTGTTTTAAGCTTACCTAATATATTCCAAGTGGTACTGTAACTACCTGATTTAACGTTGTTTTTTCTTAATAGCGACATAACATGACATCCTGACTGATATTTTGATGAGGATTATACTAATACAAACTTAAGAATGCTCAAGAAATTAATTATTGAATCCATCCCATTGAAAACATTCACTATTTACTAGTTTAATAAAGCCTTAATGCTTGTACTTTATAATGCCATTTTAACAAATTTGGTAAGATATTATGCAAAACAGACAGTGGTCAGGGGTGATTTCGCGCGGTGACGTTGATTTTAAAGCTTATAAAAAGCAAATCAATGCAATCATCAATCAAGCGTCTTCAAGCGCAGGTTTAGTCACGCGTAAATTACCTTACCAAGCATTTAAGGTTAGGATTAATCAAACCCATCGCTTATTGTTTGTTTCCGCTAAGATTGATAATGCAAATCATTTGCTATTATTAGAACTAATAGAAAATCATGATCATCAAAAATCAAAATATATGAATGATCCTCAATTATTAAAACCTTATCTTAATGAAGAATTCATAAAAGATGAGATATTAAAAGGCAACCTTGTAAACGTTACAGAAAATGATTTGGCTGATGACCCTACACAAATTGATCATGACCTTACACCTAATATCGCCATTGAACCTTTTTGTTATTATAACGGCAACTTCATCAATCTTAATTTACCTCAAATTCAAGCTATCAATGCAGAATTACCCTTAAATCTAACAGGTGCTGCAGGCTCAGGTAAATCACTAGTTGCCGTTTCAATTTTATTACAGCTTGCTCAAAACATTCCTGCTGAAGAACAAAAGAAAATTCTATTTGTCACAAAATCAGCAAAGTTACTTACGCATAGTAAACAACAATTTCAGATGCAGTGGGAAATTAATCAAGCTAATGCAGTGACTGAAGCGCCTGTCATTTTTATGACGTATCATGATTTTATTGCTGAGCATGCGCCTGGTAAAAATGTAGTAGATAATAATCATTTTGAAGAGTGGTACGAAAATAGGAAAAATACTTACAAAGAGAAAGGATTAAAATTCTTTGAAAATTTAGGATGCAATAAAATATACCAAGAATTAAAAGTCTGTTCTGATGTCGCAACACTGCAAGAATACATGCTCAAAGGTAAAAAAAATTCTTCTCTTAAAAACGATGAAGAGAAAAAACTGATGTTCTCTTTGTTTGAAGAATACAAAGCATTTTTACTAAAAAATGATATTGCTAACATCGATTTTTATGAAGTTAACAGTGATAAAGAATATTATGCAGTGATTTCAGATGAAACACAGGATTTGTCACCATTAGGGGTGCGAAATTTATATAATGTGAGTAATGAAGTCCGTGATATTAAACATCAAGCAAAACGTCAAATTGTACTTTTATCAGATACAAGACAAGATGTAGAATCTTATACTTCTATTATGCCAACTTTGAGAGCATTGGTAAAAAATCATATTGAACTTGAAAAATCCTATCGATGTGGGACTAATATCATCAAGCTCGCTAATAAAATTATGCAAACAAAAAAAGACATAGTGGGTAGTGACTCAGATAAACCTATTGATGATTCAGCTACACATGCTGGAAAAGTATTATGGGTAGACCCGAATAAGTTAGAGACTATACAAGAAATTAAAAATTCATACAAAGAAACCGAAATTGTTATTATAACTTCCCTTGAACTTATTGAAAAAGCAAAAATAGTATTTAATACGCTATTAGTTTTTACTGCTGAACAATTTAAAGGCCTGGAAAGTAAATTCGTTATCATTTACAAACCTTTCAAAGAAGAAATTTTTCTTAATGCGAATAAAGTAATGAGTGATTCATCTTCATCCTCATCTACAACTCTTAATGGGCAAGCTCGATCTCAATATAGACCAGCTTTCAATCGTTTATATACCGCCGCTACACGGGCAATTGAGACACTTATTATTTGCCAAGCTAAGAAACATAAGGTGGCTAATCTTTATAATTCTTTACAACTTGAAACACAAATTGCAAATCAAAACTCTGCAGAATTAAAACCTGCACAAACTACTACTCAAGCGGATTGGCTTGCTTTAATCAATAGCTTAATTGAATCTGAAGATAAAGATAATTTAAAAACAGCAGAAGAAGTTTATAACAAAAATATTCACTCAAATCTAAGCTACAGTCAGTATCTTGAAAATCGTAAACCAAAACCAATTCAATCTTCAGCATCGTCTAGTTCATCTGTGACCGCATTGAAAAGTACAGTAACTCTCAATGATGCTGAACAAAATGAAGAAAGAAAAAGTGATGATAGTACAAAAAACCTTAGTAGTAGCTCAAATCAAAATAAACCTAAGAAGAAGAAAAAGAAACCCGCTAGTGTTTTAAATGCTACCCAAGAAACTCCAAATAAAATAGACGAGGACTCTATAGATTCCCCCTATGCAATGGCGCAAAGCAGTCGAAAAATAATAGATGAGTTCTGTATAGATTATCAATCTTGTGCTGCCAACTCTATAGACCCTAAAAATATTGGTAAGGATATTGAAAAATTCATCAATTTGATGCTTGATGATAAAAATGCTGAGAGAACGTTCGATATTTTATTCAAAATTAAAGTAGATGGATTAACGCTATTTGAAAACTTTTTTGCACAAGATATGGCTGCTCTAATTGCAAAGCCTTTAACAAATCATAATTATCTGATAAGTAATCGAAAGTTATTTAATGATAATGAAGAGTTAATTTCGAATATGATCACGAGTCAGAATGAATTAATTCATTCTCATTATTTATCTATTTTTAATCAACTTTGCGAAGATGAGACGTGCATCAAATTTCTACTAAAATTAGTATTATTTTGTCCTAAAGCAATTAAAAACATAACGCGGGCTCACTTATATGATGATGAAGGTACGTTAAAAAACATCATTACATACCATACAGCACCAATTCATGCAGCACCCATTTTAAAAACAATTTACAACCAGAATTCTGAAATATTTAAAAATCTAAGTTTAGAAGAAATGCAATGTTTTGCATCTAATGACACAGAAATTAATTCTTTAGCAATGTTGTCTAAAACTTCTATAGGTAAAACATTACTAGATGAATTTATGACTACTTCATCGGAAAGTTATCATATTGTATTTTATGGCGATTCAAATGCTAGTCGTATGATGATTACATTAAGTATGCCTAACGTATATAAAATGATGAAAGAATCTATTTCTTCACTACATGGGTATATAGAAAACTTTATTGCAATGCCTGCTGAAACTATGTGGGATATTATTTTAAATGGTACACCAGAAATTATATTTGATTTTTTAGTCAACACTATTCAAAAAGATCGATCGCCAAATTTATTTGTTAAATTTATTAAGGAAGGTAGGAATATAGAAAGGTTAATACCTTATTTTAAAACTAAAGAATTTAAAGAATTAATAGAAAAAAAAGATAACGCTGAAGCAATTGCAAAACTGTTAGCTATTGAAGTTCCTTTAAATATTCACAATGAAAAAGTCAACGCAAGTCTGTTTTATTATTTAGCTAATTGTTACGAGCTGAATTTGTCAGGATTATTCAATCCTGCTGTCATAAAATTCTTATCCCTCAAGGCAGTAACAAGCTATTTTTCTTATAAATGGGCTAAGGATAAACCTAAATATTCATTTTTCAATATCTTATTAAAAACCGAATCCGGTAGAAATTTATTAAAACAACTTTTTGAAGAAAACAAGATACATCGAGATAGCATCACTTATGAAAGTGTATTTGAAATTCGAATAGACTCGAATGATGAAACTTCAGTTTTTGAATGTCTTTTAAAATTTGAATGTTTCAACTTTTTTACTTACTGGATTTTAAATGCTGATCCTGATTTCATGACAAAAGTTAATAGTGCTATCAATGATGATTTTTCTAAGTTTTTACCACTTGTTAAATTTTCATTTAAAAATCCTCTTAGACTAGATTTCCAAAGGGTATTGGAATCTTTTCGTAAAAATTGCTTGCAATTACGAGGTGTATATTCTATTGATGAATTAGATAATAATAACTTTTCAAGTAAAGAACTTGATGATTCGATATCATGGATGATTGAAAATTTTCAAGATGATGAATTACTCCAACCTTTTATTACTATAAATTTAACAGAATTTTTAAGTAACAAAATAAAACATGAAAAAAATAAAATAACTGTTTTAGAATACTTATGTTCAAATTCTAAATTCCATCGCTTTTTAAATGCTTTATTTAGCACTAGAATAAGTGGAGATGAAAATAGCAATTTTTATGAGCTTATTATTAAATCTATTTCTGCATTTACAAATAAAGACTCCACAAATACAAGTCATCAGTTTTTATTAAATTATTACAACAAACTACCAACCTATCTAAAAAACTCATTATGGAAACAGATATCGAGTGATTTAGTGATTAGTCTGCCATTTTTACTAAAATCTAGATATGGATGTGAGCTCTTAAATAAAATAAATGATCCATTTAACAAACTTGTAAAAGGTATGACTAGTGATGATATACATAAACATTTATTATCAAAAACTGATAACGATGAACCACTTATAATTTCCCTTTGTAACGATAGCAATAGATTTTTGGGTCTTGAGTTTATTAACAAACTTATTAATGATAATATTTTCGATATTCAAAAAGAACTTTATGATATAACTCAAAAATATCATAATGAGCATCGTGAAGAATTGACTGTCGACGATACACGAATGAAAATAATGACATCAATTAAATGTCTTTATAATTTTTGTATAAGCAAATCTACACTAGCTTCATCGCATTCCTATTTCTTTAGACAACCATTAGGACAAGGCATTTCAGAAGTGCCTAAAACTCCCTCTCATAATGTGCAGAAACCATAATAATAATGGTGAATTAGATGATAAGAATCATCTAATTCACCTTACATCTTTTCAACATTAACTAACTACGGCAATTTCTTTATTACGAAGATTGTAAACAGTAATAGCATGGTGGTTAGTCACTAACTCATCAAAAAAAACTACGCCTTGATAATTAATTAAAATAACACGCTTAGGATCAGGATCATAAGCATATACATGCTGAACATATTGTGAAAACAATCTGCCGCTAAATCCTACTGCAGGCACATGTATATCAACAAAACGTGAACTTAAGTTTGTGACTGAAATATCAGTGGGATAATCAAGTGGTGCTATTTGAGCAGAACCTACTGCTGATTGTACTGCTTGATAGGGAGAAGTATTTTTTGCAAAACTGCTGCTTAAAAAAATGGTGCTTGTTATTGCGAGTAATATACATATTATTTTTTTCATGATCGTCCTTTAATTTAAGAAAATAACGGACGCAATCATATAGAAATAATATTAAAAATGATAGGAGATATCTAACCTATATTGTCGCTGGATCGCCACGACCAAGCGCTACGCGGTCTCGCGAAGACAAACTCTCAAAACGCTACGTTGTCTCGCGAAGACAAACTCTCAAAACGTTATGGGGTCTCGCGACCTGAAATATCCCCACGAATTTACCATACTCTTGCCAACTCTGTTTCAATAATTGTTGGCAAGTTTTCATATTTAAAATTTAACTCATTAATTTTATTAAACTCCACTATTAATTGCCCTAAATAGAAATATGAAAACACTTTTTTATCCTTAACTGTATTTGATTGAAATACTTTTTGGAATCCTTGGCTATGCCCAATAACGCCAATAATCCACAAAGTTATCTGCACAATCGCAGCTAGCAGCATCATGACACTCCATCTATAAACACAGCGTGTTTCAATATATCTACCTCCCAACCCATATCGCGTACTTTTAATGTCTCTAAAACTTTCTTCAATTTGCATCCTCTTTTTATAAGCATTCATAATCTGGGTTGTATTATATTTCTTTGGCAGATTTGTTGCTAATATCCAAGGTTCTTTTGGTGAACGCTGATAATTCCCATTGGCAGAATTGTAGTTTCGAGGCAGTATTTTAGGCCTTTTTCTTTTACTTTTAGTGCAACCTTTTTTTGTTATTACTCGGCAAGCGCGCGGCTCAGTTTTTGTAATATAAGCTCCCTCATAACACTTAGCGCGTGTACCAATTTGATTAAATAGTTCGCTTGCTTCTTTCCATTCCTCATTCTCAGACAATTTTAAATATTTGCCACTTCTTGCCCTAACTAACCAATACCACTGCTCAGCTTCAATGGCTTCAAACCAATTATCGCCAAAACCCGCATCCATAATTATTAATACCTCTCGCTCTTTTGGTATGCATTGCGAAAGCTTAGATATAAATTCTTTTTCCCTACCTTTTAATTTTCCTTTTTCAAATACATCTCTGTATAAGGGAATAGTGCGACCTTGGGTTGCAATTTCTGCACTTAACATTTGTATATCTTGATCATCTTTTAAAAAACAAAGGTCGATAACAATAGGTGAAATTTTATCTTGAGCTACGTACTTGAATACATATTGCGATAAGCCAGTATAGATATCAGTTATCTCAAGATATAGGTGTTTATTTGCTAGTAATCGATCCACTTTTTTAATTCGGTGTTTTAATTGAGCTTCGCTTTGCAAATGTCTACCTATAGCTGCAATTGAAAATTGTTGACTATGTTGTAACCCAGTAGCAACATCCATTACTGCTTGAAGCCTTGAGACATGGATTTCTGGACAATATTTTTCTAAATGAGCATGTAACAAATCGGTGATCGACATCTTCTTTCCTTAGAGTTCGAAGTTATGTCGATCTTTTTAAATAATTTCGCCAGAAAAGTCATCAAATTTCGTGGGGATATTTCAGATCGCGAGACCGCGCAGCGTTTGGTCGTGGCGATCCAGGGACCCAACGTAACGTTATGTTGGGTTTCGTAAAAAGCACTCAACCCAACCTACAATTTATATTATTTTTTGAGTCTATTCTTGTTTAATTCTTTATGAAGATCATTCACTATTTTCGCTGAATCAACAGTAAATATATTTATGCAAAAACTTTCATTGAAAAAAGTTTTGACTGAGCTGGTGTGTTCAAAGCCTTTTGCTTTGACATTAAACTCTGAAATTTTAATCATTAAATCATCAAGCGATAAGTTATACTCTTTATATAATTGAATTTGTTTTAATAGATCTTTAAGAACACCTTTCTTTGATTTTTTGTTTGTTTTGTATCTATCAAAATTGCTATCAGAGAATTTTTTATTTCTTTCTTGTTTTTCGATGGATGCTATTTTCTTGATAAGCTTGTCTTCGAATTTTAATATAGTTTTATATTCTGGTTTCATTAAATTAGCTTCATGCAATATCTTATTAGTACGAGATATCGTTTTTTTGTAATGTTGGGCTTCTTTATTGTCGTTAATATATTCGTATATTTCAGCGTTTGATTTTCCATAAACGCCTTCTTTTTTCAACTCAATTTCGATATTTTTTTTCAGGCTTGAAAGATCAAGGTCTTTTCCTTTATTAATGCTATCTTGATAACAAAATCCTGCATAAGTATTTATTAATGAGCAAGCATCTCTAGATTCATAACCAAGCCAACCCTCATCACATAATTTTTTCACAATTTGTTTAGTGGTATCAAATTCTGGAGATTTCGTAGCTTCAGCTAATAAGGGCATGATAAATTCCACATTGAAATCATACGATGTGAAATGAGTAGCCATTTTCTGCAAGATATTAGACAACTGTACGCCAAGATTTCTAATATGTTCTTGATGATCTGGATCTATATCAGAAAATTTTGGTATTGGATTTGTATTTAAAATTTCTAATAAATCTGCAGGAATGTTTTGGAATAATTTTAAGATATCGTGAGTTTCGTTCATGCGCATTTCTTCAATGACTTGCAGCTGATCATCAATTTTTTTGCGTTCTTTTAATTGTTTTTTTAAGTTTGATTTTTTTAATTCTAGGTTATTTAATTTTTCTTGCGCTGCTTTTTGTTGATTTACAAGTGATAGCTTAGAATCCTTGCCGATATTTTCTTTGTTTTTAAATGCAACATATAACCTATTTAACGAAGAATTAAACAAATTCGATTGATACAGGGTATTTATAGTCTTTTCCAATGCATTATATTCTTCAGAATATTCATCAGACGATATGATTAAGGTTAAAAGCTGAGTTATCTCGTTGGTATCATTGGTATCGATACGGAGAGCTAATTTATCGATAAACTTTTTTAGTTCTTCATTGATTTGTTTGACAAGTTTTTGTTGAGATTGAGTTAATTGCTCGTAGGATTTTTTTTGATCGACAAGACCTTTCAGCGCAGCTGTTTTATCTTTAAAAATGTCTAATAATAGTGGCATTTCAAGGTCTCAAGTTTGGATAATGCATTGTTCATAAAGTATATCATAATATTTAGATAGTGTAAAATATAATCATAAGTCCCTTAACATCAGGCATTGATTCTTTTTCCCATGAAGTCAATAAGTTATATATACTCGCCCCGTTTCGCTTGTCGTCCTGGGCAAGTGCCGCCCCTAAGGCTTGCCACTGCTGTCGTCCCTGGAGTTGCCACTGCTGTCGTTCCTAGAGTTGCCACTGCTGTCGTTCCTAGAGTTGCCACTGCTGTCGTTCCTAGAGTTGCCACTGCTGTCGTTCCTAGAGTTGCCACTGCTGTCGTTCCTAGAGTTGCCA
>JARLJN010000157.1 GCA_031291255.1 Gammaproteobacteria bacterium | reverse complement strand
TATCCAAGTATGAAGACATGTGAAGTCTAAGAAACGATCATCCTTAACTTGCGTAATCGTCTTCGGAGGCTTTGGCTGGCTGTATGGTGAATTGGTCATACTGCAGCACCCCACGCTATCACAGTCTTAGCACCTTTTTTGATAAACTCAAAGTCACCAATCAGCATATACAAGCAGATTAGGAAGATAAACACGGTAAGCGCGATGTACCCGAATGGCTGTAACTGCGTAGGAAGGCCTTTCATTGTGAGGATTCCCAAGCAAGTAAAAAAGATAGCTACAGGCTGCAAAAGTAGAATCCTGACAATATGATCAATGGATTTCTTCGCAAAGTCTCTGCTAAAATCGGGAACTAACAGAACGGCAATTATTGTGCACAGGACAGCAACAGCATAAATTATGTAATACCTGATTATGAAAAAGATAAAAACTGTCAGATCACAGATAGCCATCATGAGATATAATATCAAATTCTCAGGCGAGGGAGCGATACTATCAAGCACTTTAGACATTGCGAACTGGCTCAGAGCCTGGATAATTTGAAGCGAGAACATGTATATGAGATTCGCGGATAATGCGATACCACACATGCAGATTCCACCAAAAAACTTAGAAATGGATAAGTCTTTTTCTCCAAAAACACTACTTGTAACCTTCATACTTGCAAGTCTGCGGTTAGCCCATTCTCCAAATATGAAAATACATACAAAGAAGATAGCGAGAGAGTTGTAATTCAGGAAGAGCCCCTTAATTGTCGGATCCTCATAAGGATTTGGCACATAGGTTATGGCTGTATAGAGTGCTCCCCTGGGGCTTCCAAATTGATTGTTAACGGCTGAGTTGTTCTCAAAGCTGCCGTACATCCCACCAATGAGACCCTTAAGCCAGTTGTTAAGGCCTGCAGTCACCCAACCAGAGACTACATCAGACTGTGGTATTGATTCGGTTTTTGTAGCTGGCTGTGATACGTTACTCGAAACGGGCATACTTGATGCATTGGTATCTTTTACCTTTGCTTCTTCTAATGTTACCGTTTTCAGGCCTGTTTTATCTGTTGAAAAATCCCCTATTATTTTTGCTGATGCAATATTGCAGAACAACAAAAGACAAAAAGCGATAGCTAACGCTCTCTTTACCATCTGGTTATTACCCTCCTGAAATTTCGATAAATTGAAAATCCAAAAATTAGCAGAGCACCCACGAAAGCCCAAAGTTCAGGACTTAATACTTTTGCGCTATCGTCTGGCACTTCCGTTATGTTAAAATCAGTAATTCTGCTGTACCCCTGGGAATTATAGCAGGTTACCTGCAGGTTGCCTGCAGTAAAGCTGCCATTCAGGTATACTGCATTTCCTGTGTGTTGCAGGTCACCTGTCCAGATATCCGCATTTTCCCCATTGATTGAGTAATAATGAGTTGTGGCTAGTTCTCCATACTCATATTTAACGCCGGAAAGGCTTTCTCCATCAACAAAAATAAGTGAGTGCGGATTATAGGTATTATTGTACTCAGTAACGCTAACTACTGCGTTAATCGGCACCTGAATGTTAGAATACTGAAAACTGAAATCTTGATTCAGTACATCAAAAATGCTTAATTCGTGTGCATCCTGATCCACTGTCCCGCGTGTGGTTGTCGGCTGAATACTCCCTAATGGAGTTGGAGGCACTTCTGCGCAATTCCATGTTTCACCGTTCCAAGTCCACCCGCTAGAAGGCCTAGTTACAGCGAAGCTGTCATGTACTGCAAAGTAACTATGTTACCCCTAGGGACAATATAGTAATTATTAAAGTATTCTGCCTTGAACAAGCTTCTGGGAATACAGTAAAGCCTGCTCTGTAATCTTCTTTTCTACATCTGTATTCTTGCTTAAATCTAAATAGCTCTTATAGTCCATTTTGAGTATGCTGTCACTTGTTCTGTCAAACTCATTGAGGTCATACCTTACAAATTGACCCAGTATATACTTTTTAACTCCGAGCTTATCGATTATTCTGTAAGCCCGCATAGAATTGCTATAGCCAAAATGATTCATTATTTCCTTAAGACTATACAATTTTTCAGGCAGGTCAGATTCCTTGAGCAAAGGATATCTTACAACCTCATTTCCCATACTTATTTTATAAATAGCAAACTCAAAAATAGATTTTATGTCTCTTAGAGGCTGATTTTTGCTTAATCTGGAATTATATTTTTTTAAATTATCTCTGATGGTGTCTGCGACATCTGATTTTAAAATACTGTCATTAAGAACCTTATATTTCTGCTCAATAATCAAATTTTTTCTTAAAAAATTATGAAAGTCATTACGGTCAATGAGTATTCTTTTTGAAAATACCGATAAAACTTCGGGTTCCAGTTGTTCAACTTGACCATAAAGAAGAATCAGCTTCCGGCCAGTGGTGTTTATTCTGATGTGTTTTATCTTGTCGATCAGATGGTTATTAATGAAATATTTATATGAACATCCTAAATAATCGCAAGCGGAATTTATGGATAAATTAAAACCATCTTCGTAAAGCTTCATATATTCCTCATAAATCTCGATGCCTTTCCTGCCTTGACCATCAATTTTAATCAGGTTTGGTTCATCATATTGCATGTAAAATTCCGCCTTTATCGATATCGATTTTTTTACAACAAATTAGCCTTCCGTTTCATTTCCGCCCGGGAAGGGTTCGTGTAGATCAAAGTTGTATGGATGTTAGAGTGACCAGCCTGGCTAGCCACCTCATGAACTGACCAGCCGCACTCGATAGCATATGAACAGAAAAAATGCCTTAAAGTGTGTGGGGTTATCTTGTCACTGTACTTGTTAAAAATGCGATTGATAACGGTATTGGTGATTTTTCCGGACTCCCGGCTGACAAATACATACTCACTGTCTTTGTTTTTGTAATTCTCCCGTTCGTTCAGATAAGCTTTAAGGGCGTTAACGACTTTATCGTTAATGATCACCAGCCGCTGTTTATGGCCTTTGCCATAACGGACCAGTATTTCTTTGGCTGGGAGGTTAAGATCGGTAAACTTTAGATTTGTAGCCTCTGATATACGCATTCCGGAGTAGGCAAGCAGGGTAACAATCGCATAATCTCTTTTGCTCTCGTTTTCAAGTACCTTTTGCCGGAAAGCCTCCACATCCGATTTTTCTGCGATGGCTGGACTGGCGTATTCTGCCTGGATTTTAAGGTAATCCTTCTTAAATAAGACTTGATGTTCCTGGCGTTTATTTTCTATAAGAAACTCATTCAGTTTGATCAAAGCCGCCAGAACCACATTTACACTTCTGGCATTAAGTTTTTTTACATTTAGCAAGTAGCTTCTATAATCAAGAACATTCTCCCGGCATAACTTGGTGAATTCATAGCCAAAACTGTCGGTAAACCAATTGGAGTAATCTTTTACATGTTTCAGGTAAGCATTTATCGTGTTAATGCTTTTATCCTGCTGCAGCATAAAATTTTTGAAATCTTCAAGCATGTGTAATACCCATATAAATTATATTGCACTGATAAAAGGGCCTTCTCCATTAAATTATTTTGCACTCACGCTCAAATTATGCCATAAATTCAGTCTGAATGCAATATAAAGAATATTATATTGCATTATCTTTTCTACTGATAAAATGATCCATTTAGGAGTGCAGTTACTATGAAAAGAAACTGGGAAATGGAAGAACTGGTTGACAATTTTATACTTCTTCCCCATGAACTGCAACTGATCGGTAATAAAACAGCAGAAAACAGGTTGGGGTTCTGTGTCTTATTCAAGTTTTTCCAGCGCGAAGCAAGGTTTCCAAGCAATAAAAACGAAGTCCCTAAACCAGTCATTCAGTTCATCGCCAAGCAGTTGGACGTATCTTCCGAGCTATTTGAAAAATATGATATGACCCACCGCAATGCCTTTTATCACATGGCACAAATCAGAGAATTCTTTGGTTTCCGGGAGGCCACTGTCGAGGATGCAAATAAGGTAACGGACTGGCTATACCAATATGCGCTGTATTATGACCACGATATAGAACATATTAAAATAGAAACCTACCATAGATTTCGTGAGCTGTGCGTGGAACCGCCCACTATCGATCGCATAGACAGGATTATCCATGCTGCGGTTAATTCTTACGAAGCCAAATTTTTTAAAGAGACCTATGAACAGATATCGCCCTCATCTATTGAGAAAATGGACATGTTAATCGATAGCTTGCCGGACGATTACGAAATAGGTATAGATGCGTCATCTGTTTGTGACATCATTTCTTTCAGTATGCTGCGGTCTGATCCCGGGAAACCGGGCTTGCAATGTGTGCTCGATGAGGTAACCAAGCTGCGCACCATTAATCAGCTTGATCTTCCGCTTGACCTTTTCAATGGTATTCCACTTAAGGTAATAGCCAAATACAAACAAAGAGCGGTTTCTGAAGATATCCGTGAACTTCGTCGCCATCCTGCTCACATCCGGTATACGCTCCTGGCCGCCTTCTTCTGGGTAAGGAAAAGAGAAATAACAGACAACCTGGTTGAGTTGCTAATACAACTAGTCCATAAAATAGGCCGCAAGGCTGAAAGCAAAATTGACCAGGAGTTCTTAAAAGAGTTTAAACGCGTTAACGGTAAACCCAATATTTTGTTCCACCTGGCGGAAACTGCCCTTAATCACCCCAATGGGATCATTAAGGATGTTATCTACCCGATTGTCAGCGAACAGACATTAAAAGACCTGGTTAAAGAACATAAGAATACAGGCCTTTCTTACCGCCAAAAGGTGCAGACTGTAATCAGGCATTCTTTTGCCCATCATTACCGGCAGATGGTTCCCAAAATACTCGAGGTCCTGACGTTTCAGTCCAATAACGAAACTTACAAACCTGTTATCAAGGCTATAGAACTGATTAAAAATTATGCTGGGACAGCTTTTCAATATTTCTCTTTGTCCGAGAATATTCCCGTCGATGGCGTTATCCTCCAATCCATGAAGGAAGCGGTGATTGAGAAGGACAGTCAGGGAAGGGCCAGGATAAACCGAATCAACTATGAAATATGCACGCTGCAGTCATTGCGGGACAAATTGCGCTGCAAAGAAATCTGGGTTGTTGGTGCCGACCGATACCGTAACCCTGATGAGGATCTCCCATCTGATTTTGAAAAACGCCGGGAAGAAAATTACAAAGCACTAAACAAACCACTCGATCCGGAAGACTTCATTGCCGGTCTGAAAAAAGAAATGTATGATGCTTTAACCGAACTGGATATTGGCCTGCCAAAGAATGAAAAAGTTAATATCACGATCAAAGGCGGCAAAGGGTGGATCCGCGTTTCACCCTTTGAGCCTCAGCCAGAACCCATTAATCTGGCCAGACTAAAATCCGAGATGTCCAGGCGGTGGCACATGACTAATCTGCTTGATATATTGAAAGAAACCGATTTCAGAGTATCGTTCAGTAAGCATTTTAAAACGGTGGCTAAGCGTGAAGAGCTGGACCGCGAATCTGTACAAAGAAGGCTTATTCTGGCTTTGTACGGCTTAGGGACAAATACCGGTTTAAAGCGCATTGCTGCTGGCAATCAGGCCGAAAACTATCATGAGCTGTTATATATCAAACGGAAATTCATCAATAAAGACAACCTGCGCAATGCAATCTCAGATATAGTAAACAACATACTCCAGATCAGGATGCAGGAAGTATGGGGCGAAGGCACTACTACCTGCGCTTCCGATTCTAAAAAATTCGGCGCATGGGATCAGAACCTGATGAGTGAATGGCATATTAGGTACCGTGGCCGAGGAGTCATGATTTACTGGCATGTAGAAAAGAAAGCTGCCTGCATCTACTCACAATTAAAAACATGTTCTTCCTCCGAAGTATCAGCCATGATTACAGGCCTCTTAAGGCACTGCACCGATATGGATGTCTTAAAAAACTACGTAGATTCACACGGCCAAAGCGAAGTTGCTTTTGCCTTTTGTAACTTGCTGGGATTTCAGCTAATGCCTCGCTTAAAAGCTATTTACGCGCAGAAATTATACAGACCGGATCCAGGAATAAATGATGCTTTCTCCAACCTGCAGCTGGTACTTACCCGGAATATAGACTGGAACTTGATTAGACAACAGTACGATCAAATGATAAAGTATGCCACAGCTTTGCGTTTGGGGACAGCAGAAACCGAAGCCATCTTAAACAGATTCGTCCGGAATAATCTCAAGCATCCTACCTACCTGGCCTTATTGGAGCTTGGCAAAGCAGTCAAGACTGTTTTCCTCTGTAAATATCTGCACTCGGAGGAATTACGCCGGGAAGTAAACGAAGGCCTGAATATTATCGAAAACTGGAACTCTGCAAACCATTTCATTTTTTATGGCAGGAGCGGTGAAATTTCCACCAACGACGTAGAAGAACAAGAATTGTCAGTTTTATCACTTCACTTGCTGCAAAACTGTCTGGTGTACATTAACACCCTCATGTATCAAAACATACTTTCGGAAAGCAAGTGGATGGATATCATGACCCCAGAAGACTATCGAGGAATAACGCCTCTAATTTACAACCATATAAACCCGTATGGAAATTTTGAATTGGACATGAACAAGCGTTTGGCAATATAAGATAAAAGATAAGGATGATCATTTCTATGTTATCCCTAGGGGTAACATAGCTACTTTGCAGTACATGACAGCTTCGCTGTAACTAGGCCATGTTAAAACAACTGTATTTTTAAAGGATTTTATGGGGTCCTTTCTACAGCAAATTTGTGGCACTATCGTCCAACGTCTTTAACTTGAAAGTATAATGGACATATTTTTACTCACCATCTTCAGTTTCTGGATTGCTGAGATGGTTGCCTGAGATTCTTTGTAGATCTTGTCCTCATAATAACTTATGATCTCATCAAGCTGAACCATAAGAGAATAAACTTTCATCGGTCGCCCCTTTCCAGGCTTTTTCTCTGTGCGTACATTAATCCAGGATTGCTTGCTCATAAACCTTATCGCAAGACTTACCTCTGGTTGCTTTAATCCAGTACTTATTTCTATTTTTTGGGATGAAGCTTCATCCACATTTATAAGATATGCTATAGTTGTGGCTACAGATCTTGGCACTCCTAAGTTACTTAACGTTTTAACAAATATGTGGTCGTCTTCGTCTAACATTTTAAGTTCATAGTTTTTCATGATAACCCCTTGATACTTCTAATTTTATGGATAGTTTGTCAATCAAAAACCTGAAAGTGAATGTTTTTTGGATTTCAAATATGTCCTAAATGAGCTTTTAGGTTTTGACAAGGTGTTTCGATGCATTGAAAATCTGAATTTTTTTGTCTAACGTTCCCTGAGGTTGATAATTTACGTTTTGGATTTGGTCTTTTGCTAAGTGGTGGTATTCAAAGTAGCTTGATTGGGCTGTTTTTCAATTAAAATCCAGTACCTATTGTCACCTTCATCTTGTAAACAAAAATTTAAGTATAAATTAAAGCAACATTTTTAAAAAAGTTGCAATAAAATAATTAAGTTTAAATTATTTAAAGTCTTTTGTGTGATATAATTTATATTAATTTATTTTTAAAAATCTAATTATCAAATTAATAAAAAATTTTTTAAATATAAATTTAACTTAGACTATTTAAACGCCAATTAAGTCGAAATAATAGTATATAAAGATACCAATTAAAACCTGCTTAATAAGTAGTGTAAAACCTAAAAATACCAACCTTTAGGTTAAAATGTAGCTATCCTTTGGGTTTTAGCAGTATGTTGAGCTTTCTATGCAGTAACTTTTTTACAAATATAGTTTTATAAAAATTTTGACATAATACCTTTAAATCAAATATCATCTAATTCTGGTCGTGTCCCTGAATTATAGAACAATTCCGAAAAAGCGAGTACATCCCACGCATTTAATGAATATATTGGGAGACTCGTGCGCTTTCGGTTTTCAATGATTCAAACCCACGACCAAATAACAGAAGACATAGAAATATACAAAGAAAAGCTACTAAAACTAAAGGAATAAAAAGATACAAAACGGCGTGTATATTCTCACCATTTTTACAAAAAATCGTAAGCTTTCATATGTTAGTATATTATAAAGCATGCTTGAATTATAAGAGTCATGTCTATAGTTAAAAATGCACCAAAAACAGCAACAACCATTGTGATTCGATCAGATTCAAATAACCGCATAAGCCATTCAAGAAATCCTTATTATGAACTGATGCGGCGTGTTTT